>CAYGZI010000360.1:1174-6468 GCA_964354245.1 uncultured Planctomycetaceae bacterium | reverse complement strand
CGCCGACGGAACAAAGCCGGAAGTCGCGATGGGCTTTGGATCCGTCTCGCGGGGTGAATCAAGCGCCGGTCCCGGCTCCCTTTCGGGCAATTGTTCGGCGGAGATGCGGGAAGGCACAACGTCCGTCGTCGAAACGGGCCAAGTGCCGCTGCGGGCCATTTGCACGTAGGGGCTTTCCGGGGCCATCCCCAAGGGGCCGCACAGATCGAGCACCACGTTATGCGGCGTCCTTCGGGCAGCGACCGCCTCGGGGCTGCCTTCCACGATGCACCGCCATTGGCAATCCACGCCGGCCGGCAACTTCGTGTGGTACGTGCTGAAAGTCACGTCCCAGCGAGTTTTCGGCGGGATCAGGGCGAGCGATTCAGCCAAGAGCGGCAGCAAATCCATGCCAGGCCGAAAGATCAGAAAGACTTGCTGCCCGCGTCCGGAAGCCGCCGTCTCCGCCAGCCATCCCCCCCAGCCCGCGTCGCCGGTCACTCGGCGCCAGGCTTGGCAGATATCGGCCGAGAGGTTGTCCTTCGGCACCCTGCGGGGCGCCGCCAAGACCCGCGGCTCACCGTCCCAGATGAGCCGCATGAACTCACGCTCGGGGGCAAGCAACCAGGCTGGGCCCGCAGGCGGCAGTTCGCCCACGTCGAGCGCGACGTGATGGGCGAGCTTGTTCGAACGCTGGGTGTAATCGACGCCCGCGGCGGAGATCCGCGACAGGACGTGATACTGCCTGCCGCCTGTAACGATCTGCAGGTGTGAGTAGACGACCGGGTTGCGATGGGCATTGGGGTCTTGGGGCGAGTAGACGTGCCGGTACCCGCTGAGCGATTCGAGCTTCTCCGCCAGATTGGAGGCCATCCCCTGCGTGCTGCCGACCGTGCAAAAGCCGCGGCTTCCCGGCTTCAGTCCGTGCGGCGCCGACGTGTAGATCAGTTCCTGAGCCACATCACGAACTCCACGGACTCCTGAGATTCGGCGGCATTGCGACCTCCCCATCCGCACCGCTGTCGATCCCGTTTCCCTTGGGTCGGACATACGGCACCAGCCCGTGCATCCAGCGGCTCATGACGTAGAGCATCGGCACTTCCGCCCAGATGGGGTGGATGTCCTTGGGACGGAAACCATAGCCGCCGGTTGCTGGATCGGCCGTTGGACCACATCCGGTGGCGCTGGTAGGGATGTAGATGACCTGCCCGGAAAAGCCTTCGGCGGCGGATACCATCTCCGGCGAGAACGTCCAGAGGAGCGAGCGCACTCTTTGAGACAACTCTTCGACCAGTTGCAGCTTCATAGCCGATAGCGTGCCGCTGCCGACCGTCCATGCCCGCGGCAAACGTTCGATATTCAGCAGCGATGCCCAGGAATCGAACTTGGTCACGACGATGACCAGAGGGCGTGCGTGCTTGACGTTGTGGCCGATGCCCGCATAGCGGCGGATGCGTTCGGTCGCTTCGACGAAAATGGTCTCCTGCCGGACGGGCCGTTCGCGTTCGAGGCGCTCCGTGCGCTCGATCATCTGCGGGTCGTCGGTCTTGCCGCGACATGCCCGGCGAAAGCGTACATCCTGGGTCGGATCGAAGAGAAACAGCAGGGCGCGCGATAGGGCCAGGTGCCGCGTCACCGGGCTTGTCGCCCTGTCTTCCCCGGGCAGGAAGCTCTCCCCGGCGTTATCGTAGAGACACAGGGTCCGCGACAACTTGGTGATGGAACAGACATTGGGATGCGCGTCCAGCGGTGTCAGGGAGAACATGAAAGGGCGGAGGTAGTTCACGGCCTGATCGTTGTACAGTACCGTGTCGTAGAGATCGCCGTATGTTTCAGTCTTCTCGATCCTGACGGGTCTCCGTCGGTCGGGATTGAGGAATTGCATGGATTCATACTCGTGCAGCCGGTGGTTGGAAACGGGGTCGGCGTCCGCCAGGCTCAAGGCGAAGTATCTCGGAAGAACTCTACGCAGTCTCCAGGTCATCGCGGTCAAGAAGTAGGACTTGCCGCAGGCGGGCCCCCCGAGAATCGAGAAGAAAACGGATGGCGTCTCGAACATGACCCGAGGCACCGGCAGGTGGCACTTCGGACATGCCAAGCCGTGGCAAGCGAACCCGCGCGCATCGAGCGCGGCGCCTTCGAGAGTAAACCGTGTCGGCAGGAAACGCTGCGGCTGATCCTTGCCCAACCGTGGGTCTCCCAAGAGATCCGGGTGCTGTGCGATGTAGAGTGCCCGATCCAGCGGAAAGGTGTGCCAACAGTGCGGACAGGTAACCCGAGCCAAGATCGGAATGGTGGCCGGGGATGGAATCTCATCGGTTTTCACCACGACACCTCAATCCGCAAGACCGGACTACCGCGTCGACAACGGTCTATCGACCGCCTTGCGCGTGTCGATCCGGCGATTGGCAGCTTCGCCGTATTGCTTCAGCCGTGCAAGTGCGGTCCCGGCCAGAGAAGCCATATCAGCAGAGCGATTACGACGGCCGACACGACGATTACGGCCGATTTCACCGCCATCCTGGGTCTCCCGGTTCAACTGCACAGCGAAGCATTGCGTGTGCGGGCGTTGTTCCCAGGCGTCCTTGCGTTGGGGAACCAAATAGCCATTATGGCTATAGCTGAACAGCGACGCAACACTCCTCGCCCATTCAGGGGGGGATGATTGGGCCAGCCGCTCTGTTGGCCCCCGACTCTCTAGCCCCCTATCCCTGCTCTCTTCACGGCCAGGGGTCGCCGACCCACGTGCCGGAGAACGTCAGGGCGTAGTCGATCGGCCGCACAATCGTCCGCGCGTTCGTGCCCGTGCTGCCGAAAATGTCCACCTTCTGGAAACTCCGCACATCGACCAAGTACGCCGCCAGCGCGGCATCGTACAGGCGCGCTGTGATTCCGCTCCCGTAGAACTTGTCGTCGCCCGCAGAGTCGTACAGGTTGGCCTCGTCGCCGCCCGTCGTGGCGTAGGCCAAGACGTAGCGGAAGTGGAGGGCCTGGTTGAGATAGCCGCTGCCGCTCATCGCCGCATCGTTCGAGGCGGCCCGGAAGGTGAAGACATCCTTCAGCGCGGAGTCGAAGAACCTCGCGATATCTGCGCCGCCACTGGAGGTGGCGACCACCTGGTCGAAGTAGTTGGCCCGAGTGTAGAACGCCTGCCCCGGGGTGCTGTTCGATAGAACAGCGTAGGTCGGGTAGGCGTCGAAGGTGTCGTTGCCCGAGGAGTCGTAGAGCCAAGCCTTGTCGGTCCCTCCTCCGTTGGCAGAGGCGTGGGCGTAGCGGAAGCCGGTGGCCTTGTTGGAGTACGCGGTCGGGTTGCCCGGGTCATTGGCCAAGAGTACGTAGGTCGGATCGGCCGTGAAGTTGTCGTCGCCGGGGGAATCGTACAGCCGGGCGGAGTCGCCGCCGCCACTTTGCGAGAGGGCTTCCACCTGATCGAATCCGCCGGCGCGGTTCAAGTAAGCCGGATTCACAGCCGACGCGGAAGCATACATGACCCCATACGCCGGAGTGGCCACGAAGGTATCGGTCCCGGGGGAGTCCTTCAGTTGGGCGGTATCATTGCCGCCGGTGGCGTAGGCGACCACGTAGCGGAAGTTGTTGGCCCGGCTCGATAGTCCGCTGCCCGAGAGCGTGGCCCGCGTCGGCTCGGCAACGAACTGGTCGTCGCTGGTGGGCGAATCGGTCAATCTGGCCAGGTCCGCCCCGGCCGTCGAGGTTGCTTCATAGGAGTCGAAGTTCTCTGCCCGGTTGTAGTACGAGCGGTCGGCCGACGCGCCTTCCGGTCTCCACTTGCCGGCCATCGTCGCCAAGGTCGGAGTCGTAGTGAAGGTATCGTTCCCGTCGGAATCGAAGAACGAGGCCGCATCGGTCCCGCCCTGATTGGCGTAGGCCATGACGAACGCGAAATCGTTGGCGCGGAGGCTGTAGCTCGTCCCGTTGGTGAGTACGGCATACGTCGGGTACGCGGTGAATGTCTCATTGCCGTCCGAGTCATACAGGCGGGCCACGTCCTGCCCGTCCGGGGTGGCGTCTGCGACCACGCTTCGGAAGCCGTTGGCCCGCAGCCAGACCCCCGGCCCGAACAGAATGGCGTAGGTCGGGGAGCCGACCAAGGTATCGGCCTGCGGGCCGTCGTGGAGAATGGCCTGATCGTTGCCCCCGCCGCTGTTGGCGGTGATCGAATCCACGTTGCTCACCGAGACGCTGTAGTTGCTCCCGGTCAGCGTGCCGTGGTCCGGATACAACTCCGCGGTGTCATCGCCGGACCCGCCATTGAACGTGACCGAATCGTTGCCGCCGAGTCCGTCGAAAGTGATGCTCGGGTCCTCCGAGGCGGGATACTGGTACGTTGTCGGCGAGCCACCGTTGAGCCTCACGACCACCTCGTGCGAAGTGCCGCCCGCCGTGAACGTGAACGTGTCGTCGCCCGGCGTGCCCATGAAGCACGTGGGGTCGTCGCCGACATACCGCAGCACCGCAAAATCGCCGTCCGTGGCATTGAAAACGATGCCCGCTACTACAATCCTGCCGTCAGCCTGCAACGCCACGCTACTGGCGAGATCGGTGGATGGCCCCACTGGCGTTATCACCATGCCGTCACCGTGGAACGACGTGTCCAGGCTTCCGTCCGGGTTGTAACGCACCACGACAAAATCGCTGTCAGTGCCCCAGTTGTAGACTTGGCCCGTCACTACGATCCTGCCGTCAGCCTGCAACGCCACGCCTTTCGCAGTGTAGTTGGACGAGCCGACCGCCGTGGTCACGATGCCGTCGCCGCCGAACGACGTGTCCAGGCTCCCGTCCGTGTTGTAGCGAACCAGGGCGAAGTCCCGGCGCGAACCATTCTGAGAACAACCCGCCACGACGATTCTTCCGTCAGGTTGAATCGCGACACCCTTGGCAAAGTCCTCTCCCAGGCCCAAACGCGTCATTACCTTTCCGTCACCGTGGAACGACGTGTCCAGGCTCCCGTCCGGGTCGTAACGTAGCACGGCAAAATTGCCCTTGGCGCCATCGAAACCCTCGCCCGTTACCACGATCTTGCCGTCAGCCTGCAACGCCATGCCCCAGGCGTAAGCTGTCGATGGCGTGATTACGATGCCGTCGCCGTCGAACGACGTGTCCAGGCTCCCGTCCGTGTTGTAGCGAACCAGGGAAGTATCGATCCCATTGTTGGAATATCCGGCGACGACGATCTTTCCGTCGCCCTGCACCACAACACCAAAGCAGTAGTCTTCGCGGGGGCTCAGCGCGGTCGTGACGATGCCGTCGCCGCCGAACGAGGTGTCCAGGCTGCCGTCCGTGTTGTAGCGAACCAC
>CAYGZI010000360.1:0-1074 GCA_964354245.1 uncultured Planctomycetaceae bacterium | reverse complement strand
TGCCGTCGCCGCCGAACGAGGTGTCCAGGCTGCCGTCCGTGTTGTAGCGAACCACAGCGAAATCCTCCTGGGAGCCCGCACCGTAGGACCTTCCCGCCACTACGATCCTTCCATCCCTTTGCACGACCACGCTCTCGCCGGCGTCGGCCGACGGGCCTATGGGGGTGATAACAATCCCGTCGCCGCCGAACGTGAGATCGAGGTCGCCGGCTGTCAAAAGCCGCCGATCTTCGAGCCGCTCGACAAAAAGCCGCCGGGAATGAATGCCCGGGCGCGGGCTTCTCCTGCCGAAACGCGACTTAGAGTCCCGGGCCCGCGGCCCGATCGTGTGCAGAAGGCTTCGACGCATCGTATGTCGCTCCCCTCCGGCTGGATGCTCGCACGAGTGCTGGGCTCGCCAAGCGTTGGCTTGGGCCGTGCGGTGCGCAAGCCAACGGGCACCGAGTGCCCCGGTTTGGCACGCGGGCTTCCCTGCGCAACCCACACCTGAATTAAGCCCACTGGCCCCCCGAAACTACGGGTTCAGGATAATCCCGGTTTCGCAGAGTGTCAATACGCCTACGGTGCGTTTTTCGGGGCGTATGGCGATTTCTTGCCGGCCGGTACGGCCTCGCGGGTCAGGATCTTGTGGGGCAGGTTGCCAACCTGCCGGAGACCGGATGCATCGTCTTCGCCGGGCGGATCGACGTGAAGCCGGCGACGCGGAAGACTTCCGGTTGTATCTGGTCGGCGAGAAGCTGGCGCCGACCACCGTACACAAGCGGCTGCAATTCGCCCGGCAAGGACACGCGGACCATTCCCCTCTTCCCCGAGCTACGGCCGATCTTGGAAGAGGCTTTCGACGCAGCGCCCGAGGGGGCGGTGTACGTGGTCGATGAGAGACATCGTAAGGCCGCGATAGGAAAGCACGGCTGGCGGAACTTCAATCTCCGCACCACGTTAAACGAGAAACGCCCCACGTCCGGAATGTGAGGCGTTGCAAAGAGTTGCGACGAATTGCCGCCCGGCGCAACAAGCATTAGCGGAGAGGGAGGGATTCGAACCCTCGGACCAGGTTGACCCCGGTCACGGGTT
>CAYGZI010000359.1:0-6504 GCA_964354245.1 uncultured Planctomycetaceae bacterium | reverse complement strand
TGTCCGCGGGGGTCGGTGCAGGTCAGTCCCGACACCGCGCCTTACGGCGGCCGGGCCCAGCGGGTCGAGGTCCGCTCGGCCGGCGAAGGAATCGCGCAGTGGACCTATCTGCCGCTGCACCGGGTGCGCAGGTTTCAGTGCGAGGTGTTCGCCCGGTCGCCGGACATGAAGTCTCTGACCATCTCGCTTACGCCGCCGGATGCCAAAGGGCCTTGCGCGACGACGCACTTGGCGGGCCTCTCTTCCAAATGGCAGAAGCTGAGCGGAGCCTTGGAGGTCCCGGCCGATCTGCCGGCCGACAGGCCGTACCGGTTCGCGATCACCGCAGACGGGCCCGGGCAACTGGTGATTGCCCGGTGCCTGCTCCGCCCGGCCGATCACGTGGGCGGGGCCGACCCCGACGTGGTGCGATTGCTCAAGGAGTCGCGGCTGCCGATCCTCCGCTGGCCGGGCGGGAACTTCGTCAGCGGATATCACTGGGAGGACGGCGTCGGGCCGCCGGAGAGGCGTCCGACCCGGCCGAATTATGCCTGGGGCGGCGTGGAGCCGAATCAGTTCGGGACCGATGAATTCATCGCCTTCTGCCGCGCAGTCGGGTGCGAGCCGATGATCTGTCTGAACGCCGGGGACGGCACGCCCGACGAGGCGGCCCGCTGGGTGCAGTATTGCAACGGCCCTGCCGACACGCCGATGGGTGCCCGGCGTGCCGCCAACGGGCATCCCGAGCCATACAACGTGCGGCACTGGGAGATCGGCAACGAGCTTTGGGGCCGCTGGCAGGTCCACTGGACCACTGCCGCGGGCTACGTGGACCGCTATCGCCAGTTCGTCCAAGCCCTGCATGCGGCCGACCCGTCGATCAAGATCTACGCCTGCGGCGCCCCGGTGATGTGGGGCAAGGCGTGGAACGACACGCTGATTGCGCGCACGGGGGGCAGGTTGGCAACCTGCCCCACAGACGCAGCATTGATCCTGAAGACCACCACCGACCATCCGCTCGTGGGCGGCTCGGTCTCGCCGGCCACGGACCCTCTGGACGTGTATCGCGACTTCATGGCCGTGCCCGGCGTCCTGGAGAAGAAGTGGGCCGCCCTCCAGCAGGACATGCAGCAGGCCGGGATCCAAGAGCCGCGATTGGCGGTGACGGAATTGCAGATGTTTGCCAGGATCGGCGGGCCGGGCGGCGACGGACCACGGCGGCTCTCGCGCGAGAACCTCGTCACGCCAGCCACGCAGGCCGAGGCGCTTTACGACGTGCTGATCTATCACGCGGCCATCCGGCTTGCGCCCTTCGTGGAAATGGTGACTCATTCCGCCACGGTGAACCACGGCGGCGGCTTGCGCAAGGAGCGCGAGCGGGTCTACGCCAATCCGTGCCACTGGGCCCAGTCCGCGTTCGCCGCGCTTGCCGGCGCTACGCCCGTTGCCGTGGAGGTGCGGTCGCCCACGGAGCGTGCCCCGCGGGTGATCGGCGATCTCAAGAATGTGGTCCCGCCGCCCGAATACCCGGCGATCGACGCGGTGGCGGCGCTCGATACCCGCGGCAATCTTTTGATCTCAGTCGTCCATGGCGGCACGTCGGGGCCCATCGAGCTGGCGGTCGAAATCGACGGCTTCAAGCCGGCGGCGACCGCGGAGGTGCGATCGCTCTCCGCGGACGTGCCCTGGGCGGCCAATTCGCTCGACAAGCCGGAGGCGGTCAGACCCGCCGATTCTCGGATCGGAGTTCAGGCCGGCAAGCTGACACTTACGATCAAGCCCTACACTGTCCTGCGCGTGACGATCCCGTCGGCTTTGCACCCGGCTGGGTGAAAGGCCAGTGTGCCACTGCTTCGCAGAAGCAGTGTTTTGCGGAACTCCACGGCACTGCTTGTTCCAAGCAGTGGCACACGGCGGGCAAACCCGACCACAAGGAGAAACGGCTATGCTGCGGAGATTCTGGACGGCACTCTTGCTGCTTTCGGGCGTGGGTCCTCTGTCGGTCTGTGCCGAAGACCTCGTGAAGGTCGATCTTGCCCGCCGGGCGAAGGTCTTCGCGTCCCATGCCACGCCGGGCGCGGAATTCGCCATCGAAAACACCATCGACGGCGACCCCGAGAGCAAGTGGGTCGGCGAAAGCCATCCGCTCTCGTTCCAGCCGACCAACATCGTCCTGGAGTTCGACGCCCCGCTGGTCGTGCGGCGGCTCGTGCTGGTTTCGCAGATCTTTCGCGAGCGGCTGGCCCTGAAGGATTTCGAGGTCTACGCGTGGGGCGAGAAGGGCTGGGCGGGGGCCACGCCGGTGGCCGTGGTCCGCGCGACCCGCGACCTTAAGACGGTGGTGGACTTTGACCCGGTGCAAACCCGCCGCCTGCGGATCCGTATCCGCGACACGTGGCGCGACGATCGCTGCTATCCCCGGCTGAATGAAATCGAGGTCTATGCGGCGACGGGAATCGCCGTGCCCCGGGTGCTCGCGGATTCGCCGATCCCGGGCGAAAGGAACTCGGAGCGGATGCTCCTGGACCGGGCCATGGGACGCCTGCCCGTGTTCCCCGGCGAGGAGTTCGATCCTGCCAAGGGATACGTGTACTACGCGCGGGCGATGCTGGACACGATGATCGCCGAGGGGCGGGACGTCTACGGCCCGGTCCGCAGCCCGATGTTCTGCTCGCTCTTGGACATGGAGACGCACCGCAATCCCGAGGACACCCCGGCCGACATTCCCGGGCAGCGGTACGGCGACCGGACGCTCCACGGCGGGAACCTGTTCCACGACGTGATGCTCCTGCGGGCGGCAGATTGTGTGAGCGAGCTCTCGGGCCAGCCCAAGTACCGGCAGGCGGCCACCGACTATCTGAAGTTCTTCCTGGATCGCTGCCGGCAGCCGACTGGGCTCTTTCCGTGGGGCGAACATGCCCATTGGGACTTCTTTAAGGAGGGTCCGGGAGACCCGACCCACGAGTACCTCGGCGGGGTGCCGACGGCGTTTTGGGAGCGATGTTGGCGACTGAGCCCGGAGGCTGTGCGGGGCGAGGCCGACGGGCTGTTGAATCACGTCGTGAACCTGGAGACTTTTGACTTTGACCGGCACGCCGACATTCGCCGGGCCCTGCCGATCCCCCGGCCCAAGGGGCTCGGCTTCCTCGATTTCCCGCGCCACGCGGGCTTCTACATCCATCTTTGGACGTTCGCCTACAGCAAGACGGGCGACGCGAAGTACCTTGAGTGGTCGAAGAAGATGCTCGACAAGCACTGGCGCCAGCGGAATCCGGTTTCGGGCCTACCGCCTGCCTGCCCGGCCCGGCGCAACGAGCGGACGGCCTCCACGGAGATGATGTTCAGCTTTTCGGCGAGCGTGCTGGAGGCCGCCCGGCTCCTGCCGGCCGGGGCGGACCGCGACCGGTACGAGCGGGACGCCAAGGCGTACATGGAGAGCCTGCTGCGTCTGAGGCACCGGCCGGCAGAAGGGCGGTTTCTGGTGAGTTTCCCCGTGGACGCCAAGCCGGAAGAGGCGGCCGGGCAATATGGCGAGCCCTATCGGTACGGCTACGGGGGCGGCTTCACGGCGGACGACGCGGTCCTGCTGCTGGCCGTCCATCGGCTGACCGGCGACCGCCGCGCGCTGGCACAGGCTGAGGAATTTGCGGCGTACTATCGCGGGCATGAGCCGCCGCCGCCCACCGAGATCGTGCGGGCCCACGTCTACGCCAGCATCATCGGGTTGTTCATTGACCTGTACGAGTTGACCGGCAAGCCGGAGGACCTGGAGCAGGCCGAGCGGTATGCTAAGTGTGCGATCCGGCGGCTTTTCCATCGCGGCATGTTTCGCGGGGCCACCGGGATCAACCACTACGAGGGCGACATGATGGCCGGCAACCTCGTCTACAACCTGGTGTGGCTCCACGCGGTGAAGGCGAAGACCGGCGTGCGGGTCGAGCCGAACTACTTCAACCGGTGAGGGGGGGTATTGACAGGCCCCTTCGCATCGGGAGAATGATTAGTTGTTCGCGCAGATAGATGGTAGATGGTAGGGTGGGACAAGCGGAGCGCAGTCCCACCAACCCTGATCCGGCGACTTCCGGTGGGACTGCGCTCCGCTTGTCCCACCCTACATAGCTCACCCTACATGGCTCATCGGAGGAAACCTTCTCATGGACACATCGACGATCGTGCTTATTGTCATCGCGGTGCTCGTCGTGTTGTTGGTGCTGGCGGTGATCGGCATCTACAACAAGCTGGTCGCGCTGCGGAACCGCTACCGCAACGCCTTTGCCCAGATCGACGTGCAGTTGAAGCGGCGTTACGACTTGATTCCCAACCTGGTGGAAACCGCCAAGGGCTACATCAAGCACGAGCGGGAGACCCTGGAGGCCGTGACCAAGGCGCGGAACCTGGCCGTCACCGCCGGCCAGCAGGCGGCGGCCAATCCCGGCGAGCCCGGCGTCATGAAGTCGTTGGGCGGCGCCGAAGGGCAATTGACGGCCGCCTTGGGACGCCTGTTCGCCGTGATGGAAGCCTACCCCGACCTGAAGGCCAACCAGAACATGATGGCCCTGCAGGAGGAGCTTTCCTCGACGGAGAACAAGATCGCCTTTGCCCGCCAAGCCTACAACGACTCGGTGATGACGTACAACACGTCGCGGGAGACGTTCCCCAGCGTGATGTTTGCGGGGATGTTCGGCTTCCAGCCTGCGGACCTGTTCGAGATCGAGCAGCCGGGCGAGCGCGAAGCGCCGAAGGTGTCGTTCTGAGGAAGGGATGAGGGATGAGGCATGAGGGATGAGGGATGAGGGATGAATGAAGAAGGCCCAATGACCAAGGATCGAGATAACCGAAAGCCCTTGGTCATTGGTCATTGATACTTGTTCATTTCCCCACCTACCACCTACCACCTACCGCCAATGGCCACCGACTTCTTTCAGCAGCAAGACGCCGCGCGGCGGAGGACCGCGAAGCTGGTGGTCCTGTTCCTCCTGGCGGTGGCCGCGATCGTCCTGGCCATCTACTTGCTGGCGGCTGCGGTCGTCGCGGCGGCGCAGCCACACACCGCCACGGGCGGAGTCATGCACCGGCAGCCGGCCGGCCTGTGGGACCCGAGGCTCTTCGTTTGGGTTTCTCTCGGCACGCTGACCGTGATTGCCCTGGGGAGCCTGTACAAGATCGCGGAGCTGTCGGCGGGCGGCGAGTCGGTGGCCCTGATGCTCGGCGGGCGCCCCGTCAATCCCCACACCAAGGACCTTGCCGAGCGTCGGGTCCTCAACGTGGTCGATGAGATGGCCCTGGCGTCCGGCGTGCCCGTGCCGCCGGTGTACGTGCTCGACGGCGAGCGGAGCATCAACGCGTTTGCCGCGGGCCATACGCCCGGCAATGCCGTGATCGGCGTGTCGCGCGGCGCGATCACCTATCTCAGCCGCGACGAATTGCAGGGCGTCATGGCCCACGAGTTCAGCCACATCCTCAACGGCGACATGCGCCTGAACCTCCGCCTGATCGGCATCCTCAACGGGATCCTGATCCTCGCCATCCTGGGCTATTACCTGATGCGCGGGGCTGGATCATCTTCGGGCAGCTCCAAGGATAATGGCCGGGGGCGGCTTGCCCTTTTCCTGGCTGGGCTGGGCCTTCTGGTGATCGGCTACATCGGCGTGATTTTCGGAAAGCTGATCAAGGCCGCCGTCTCGCGCCAGCGGGAGTACCTGGCCGACGCCTCGGCCGTGCAGTTCACGCGCTATCCCGACGGGATTGCGGGGGCGCTGAAGAAAATCGGGGGCCTGGAACTGAGCTCTCGGATCAAGGACGCCCATGCCGAGGAGTGCAGCCATATGTTCTTCGGCGACGCGTTTGCGGGGAGCCTCGACAACCTCCTCTCCACGCACCCGCCGCTCGCGGAGCGGATCAAGCGGATCGATCCGAGCTTCGACGGCACCTTCCCGAAGGTCAAGCCCGTGGCTGCGGAAGTCGGCGGCACGATGGAGGCCCCTGGCGCGGGCGAGGAGATCCGCCCGGGGGCGGACCAACAGCGGACCGCCGCGGATGAGTTCCGCAAGGCGGCAGAGAAGCGGCGGCGGGCCCCCGGGGCCAAGACGCTACTCCTGGACCCGACGGGCATGGCCGGCCGGATTGGGCTGCCCGGCGCAGCCCAGATCGTTTTCGCCGCGGCGCTCTTGGAGGCGATGTCCGGTCCGGTGCGCGACGCGTCGCACGAGCCCTATTCGGCCCGGGCCGTGATCTACGCCCTGCTCTTGAACCGCGAGGAGGAGATGCGCCAGAAGCAGTTGGCCGATCTGAAGCCGCGGGTCGAAGAGCTTTCTTACCGGGAGACGGTGCAGATGGCGGCCGAAGTGGACCGGCTGGCCGAGGAGGCCCGGTTGCCGCTGGTGGACGTGACGCTGCCGGCGCTGAAGCGGTTGTCGCCCGACCAGTACGGGACGTTTCGCGGCACGGTCGAGGCCCTGGTGGCGGCCGACGGGAAGATGGACCTGTTCGAGTACGTGGTCCAGGCCGTGCTCTTAAAGAACCTGG
>CAYGZI010000358.1:0-6510 GCA_964354245.1 uncultured Planctomycetaceae bacterium | reverse complement strand
CTTCCTGATCGGGGCCTACCAGCGGCTGCTGGACTGGCACCGCGACCAGTACGTGGCCGACGACGCGGAAAAGCACGCCCGGGCCCGGAACCCGCGGCTGTACCGCGGCGCGGCGGGCGAGTGGCGATTGACCACCGCCGAGCGCAAGCGGATTCTTCTGAACAACGTTTACGGCGTGGACATCGACCCGCAGGCCGTGGAAGTCACCAAGCTCTCGCTCCTATTGAAAGTCCTGGAAGGCGAATCCAAGGAGACGGTCAATAACCAGCTCCGCTTCTTTCACCGGCGGGCCTTGCCGGATCTGGGGCGGAACATCAAGTGCGGCAACTCGCTCATCGGGCCGGATTTCTACGAGGGGCGGCAGAAGGACCTCTTTGACCAAGAAACGGTGTACCGGATCAACGCGTTTGACTGGGAGGAAGAGTTCCGGGACATCCTGCGCCGCGAGTGCCGCGGCTTCGACGCGGTGATCGGGAACCCGCCGTACGTGCTGTTGCAGGACGAGTTTCGTGACGACGCGCAGTTGGGGTATTTCCGCAAGAAATTCTCTGCGGCTTCCTACAAGCTCGACACCTACCATCTCTTCATGGAGCAGGCCGTCGGTTTGGCCGCGCCGGGCGGACGTTGCTCGATGATCACGCCGGCGAACTTCCTGACCAACAACCACCTGGCGGGGCTTCGCCGCTTGCTCTTGACGCGCGCTTCGATTGACCACATCGTCGTGATTGACCGCGGCGTGTTCCGGGGAATAAGCGTCGACAGCGCCGTGTTCGTTGTGGAAGCAGGATCATCCTCCTCGAAAGCGTTCCGTATCCTCCATTCTCAGCCCGCCGAGAATCGTCTGCAAAGGACACGCGAGGCAATTGTCTCGGTCGCCAGAGTGATGAGGGACAAGCACCTGCTGTTCACCGGGACGGCTAAAGGCGCTGCGGCCCGCTTGTGGGAGCGAGTGCGGAAGCTGGGCGTGCCCCTCGGCGCTCTGGCTGACGTCAATTTTGGCAAACAACTACGGGACCGGAGAGAGTACCCCCGCGACGTCGTTCATGTCCGCAACCGTAGGTCCGTGAAGTTGCCCTATAGGTGCTGCTACACGGGACGAGACATCTCGCGCTACGCTCTGAGGTGGGGCAATTTGGCGTGCCTGGACGAAGACCACGCCCGTCGCGGCGGATGCTGGGATCCGGAGAAACAGAACGCAAAGAACAAGCTTCTGACGCGCCAGATCGGCAGGTATCCCGAGTTCGCTCTGGACTGCGACGGATACCAGTGTCTCAACACGCTGTTTATGGTCAATCCGAGCCGCGACGTGCATCCGCTCTTCTTGTTGGGCGTGCTGAACTCAATCCTGCTGCGCGCCCTATGGCTGGAGCGTTTCTACGATCAGCGGCGCACGTTCCCGAAGATCAAGGGCACGTACCTCAAGGAGCTTCCGATCCCGGCAATCAACCTGGACAATAGAGAACATCGCGCGAGGCACGATCGGATGGTGAAGTTGGTCGAGGGGATGCTCCGGCTGCACAAGCGAAGGGCGGAGGCAAAGACGGAACACGAGAAGACCGTGCTCAAGCGGCAAATCGCCGCCACGGACGATCAGATCGACCAATTGGTTTACGAGCTGTACGGACTGAGAGATGGGGAGATCCGCCTCGTCGAACAAGCGGCCGCTGGAACGGTGCCGGGCCGGCACGGCCCGGCTCTGAACCCTGAACCCTGAACCCTGACTCCTCTTCCATGCCCCGCATCCAGCGACTCCCGCCCAGCCTCGTCAACAAGATCGCGGCCGGCGAGGTCGTCGAACGGCCCGCCAGCGTGGTCAAGGAGCTGATGGAGAACTCCATCGACGCCGGGGCCACGCGGATCGACGTGGCCGTGGAGGCGGGCGGCATCGAGCTGGTGCGGGTCGCGGACAACGGCTGCGGCATCCCGGCCGAGGACTTGGCGCTGGCCGTGGCCAGCCACGCCACCAGCAAGATCGCCGGCGACGAAGACCTGTTCCGCATCGGCACGCTGGGCTTCCGCGGCGAGGCCCTGGCCTCGATCGCCGAGATCAGCCGCCTGGTCCTGCGGAGCCGGACCGCCGACAGCCAAAGCGGGGCTCAGCTTTCCGCGACCGGCGGCCAGGTCTCGCCCGTCACGCCCTGCGGCTGCCCCGTCGGCACCACCATCGAAGTCCGCAACCTCTTCTTCAACACCCCCGTGCGGCGCAAGTTCCTCCGCTCCACCCCGACCGAGCTGGGGCACGTGAGCGAGGCGTTCCTCCGCATCGCCCTGGCCTGCCCGCAGGTCCACTGCACGCTGCGTCACGACCCGGGCACCATGCGAAGCATGGTCGCGGATGGTGCCCGCCGGCCGGTCTTCGAGCTGGCGGGCTCGCAAGGCTGGCTGGAGCGGATCGGGCTCGTGTTCGGCCGGCAATTGGCGGAGCACCTCCTCTGGGTCGAGAGCGCCGACGGCCCGGTGCGGCTCTCCGGCTACGTCGCCCATCCCAGCCAGAGCCGCAGCAACAACCGGATGCAGTACCTGTTTCTCAACGGACGCGCGATCCGCGACCGGTCGCTCCAGCACGCCCTGGGCGAGGCGTATCGCGGGTTGCTGATGACGGGCCGATTCCCCATCGCGATCCTCTCCCTCCAGATGCCGCCGGACTTGGTCGACGTCAACGTCCACCCCACGAAGCTGGAGGTCCGCTTCCAAGACTCCGGCCGCCTGTACAGCCAGTTGCTTTCCACGTTGCGGGCCAGATTCCTGAGCACCGATCTGACGGTCCGGGCCGCGATTCCGGCGGAGGAGGGCCCGGGCGGAGCGCACGACGCGGAGCAGCAACTCCGCCTGCGTCAGGAGTTGGTCGATTGGGCCAAGGGGCAGGCGGCTGCCGCGGGGTCTGAGCCGGCGCTCGATGCGGCCCAGTCGGAAGCGCCGCAGTGGGGCGGGGCGCCCGCCAGCGAGGCCCCGAGGCCGTCGGCCGGGCCGCTGGAGTTGACCCGGCTGGACCACCCCTGGGCCCCGGCCGGCACTGGGCGGCCTAAGCCCTCGGCCGGACCCGCGTCTCATGCGGTTCCCGCGGGCCAGCAGCCCGGCGCCGAGGCGGACCAGTCGGCGTCCGGCCGCTCGACGAAGGCCCTCCAGGTCCACAACCGCTACTTGATCGCGGAGACGGAAGACGGCGTGATGGTCATCGACCAGCACGCGTTGCACGAGCGGATCCTCTACGAGCGGCTGCGCAAGGAAGTGGCCGCCGGGTCGGTCCAGTCGCAGAGCCTTTTGGTCCCGGAGCCGGTGGACCTGGCCCCGGCCGAAGCCGCCGCTGCCCTGGAGCACCGCGACGTGTTGGCCCAGTTGGGGGTCGCCGTCGCGGCCTTCGGCGGAGAGACGATCCTCATCCAAAGCTTCCCGGCCATGCTGGCCAACTTGAACCCGCAAGACGTGCTTCGCGGGCTGCTGGAGCCTCTGTTGACCGCCGGCAAGACGCCCGATCGGCGGGACCTCTTGGACGAACTCTTGCACCGGATTGCCTGCAAGGCGGCGATCAAGGCGGGGGACAGGCTTTCGCCGGAGGAGATTGCGTCGCTCTTGGAGCAGCGTCACCTGATCGACGACCCGCACCACTGCCCCCACGGGCGCCCGGCCGCGTTGGTGTTCACGCGTGAAGACTTGGACAAGCAGTTCAAGAGGGGTTAGGGGCTAGGGCTTCAGAGCCGGGCCGTGTCGGCCCGGGACCGGCGCGTAGCGGCCGGGCATGTGCAGCGGCTCCCACGTGTAGGATTCCTCTGCTATACTGGAACGAGTCTCTGGTCTGGAGGGCCGTGCCGTGGCTCCGCCGCCGATCTACACGAGCAATCGCGCGGGCGTCGTTGCGGGGATCGCCTTGTTGGCAACTCTGGTAATCCCGTCCGACTTCGACGCACAGGACGGTCTTCTCTGGGCGTGGTTCGCGCGTGACGCCTTCTTCCCGGGTCCTCCCGCTGAGTGGAAATTGATGATGGGCTTTTGGCTGGTGGGACTCCTTGCGCTGGTCGCTGCGCTAGTCTCCTCTGGGCGACCTCTCTCGTATTGCTACGTTGGGCTGTCGCCGTTCGCCATTGCCGTCTTGTGGTTCTTCACGAAGCCGTACTGGTTTGACGAGTCCGCCTCGCTGGTCTTCCGGCCGACAGTCGTGATCGTCGCAATCCTGGTACCCATCGGCATTCGGACCAGAGTGGGCCCGACTCTCGCTGTCCGCGCGATGCAAGTCACAACGGGTGCTGCCATGGCGATCGGCGCAGGGGCGTTGTATCTCTGGCTGTGTCTCAACGTCGCGATTGACTTGGACCGAGGGCCCTTTGTAGCCGGCGTATGGAATGTGTGCTTGTTCTATGCCATTTTGGCGGCCTTCTTCGTGGCGGCGGGCATCTTGGACATCGTTGACGGCCTCAAGCTCCGCTCGAACGACCTGAGCCTCACTCGGCTGGCGAGGGAGTTTCTGCTCATGGGAGTCGTTTGCCTTTGCGGGGTCATGACTGCCATTCCGCTAGTCCTGATGGCGGCGGACCGAGGATCGAGGCCAGCGGAAATGCACGGTCTGCTGCGCTGGATTCATGTCACGCTCGTGTGCTTCGGCACCGCCACCCTTGTCGTAGAAGCTGCCACATCCTTGAGCGCCCAACTGCGCCGATCGGCGATCCGTCGTGGTGTCCAGCGGGAGGGCGCGGCGGAAGAGCGCCGCGCGGATGGATCGCCGCACGCGTCTTGATTATGCTGGACGATTGGGCCAGAATGAAGCAGCAGCAGGATGGGCTGAACCCCGAACCCCGAACCCTGAACCCTGACATGATCTGCGTCAGCATCGGTCGCGGCCGTCACCGCCATGCCCTCGCCGAATATCAGCACCTGGTCCAAGAGGGGGCCAAGCTGGTCGAATTGCGCCTGGACTACATCCGCGGCGAGGTGAACGTCCGCCGCCTGATCGCCAACCGCCCCTGCCCGGTGATCATCACCTGCCGCCGCGACCGCGACGGCGGCAAGTTCGCCGGCAGCGAGGCCGAGCGGTTAATGATCCTCCGCACGGCGATTGCCGAAGGCGTGGAGTACGTGGACCTGGAGGAAGACACCGCCCCCCAAGTGCCCCGCTTCGGCAAGACCAAGCGGATCATCAGCCACCACGACTTCCGCAAGACCCCGGACGACCTGGAGGCCATCCATCGCCGGCTGGCCGCCCTAAACGCGGACGTGGTCAAGATCGCGACCATGGCCAACCATCCCCACGACAATCTGCGCATGATCCGCCTGGTCCGCGACAGCAAGGTCCCCACCGTGGGCATCTGCATGGGCGACGTCGGCATCCCCACGCGGATCCTCGGCGGCAAATATGGGGCCCCGTTCGCCTACGCCACGTTTCACCACGAGCGGGTGCTCGCCCCGGGACAGCTCAGCTTCGAGCAGATGAGGGATGTCTATCGCTACGACGAGATCAACCGGCAGACCGAGGTCTACGGCGTGGTAGCCGACCCCGTCGGACACAGCCTCAGCCCCCTGATCCACAACGCCGCCTTCAGGCATCTTGGGCTCAACAAAGTCTACGTCCCCTTCCGCGTGCCCAAGGAAGACCTCGGGCGCTTCATCGACGACGCGGCCGAGCTGGACGTCAAGGGCCTGAGCATCACCATCCCGCACAAGGAGGCGGTGCTGGAGCACCTGACCAACCTGGACCCGGCCGTCCAAGGAATCGGCGCGGCCAATACCGTGGTCTTCCGCGGCCAGGAGCGGCTCGGCCACAACACCGACTGCCAATCCGCCATGGACAGCCTGGAGCAAGCCCTGGGCGGGGCCGGCCCGCAGCACAGCCCCTTGAAGGGCAAGACCGTCCTCATGCTCGGGGCCGGCGGCGTGGGAAAGGCCATTGCCTTCGGCCTGGTCCAGCGCGGGGCCAACGTGGTGCTTGCCGACGGCGACACCCACCGGGCTTCCCAATTGGCCGCCCGGCTCCGCTGCCGCTTTGTCGATTGGTCGATCCGCACGGGGATCATGGCCGACGTGGTCGTCAACGGCACGCCCATCGGGATGCACCCCAACGTCGATGAGACGCCCTTGGCGCGCACCCACCTGCGCCCGGCCATGGTCGTCTTCGACGCGGTCTACAACCCCGAGAACACCCTGCTGATCAAGGAGGCCCGGCAGCGGGGCTGCAAAGTCGTCACCGGCGTGGACATGTTCGTGCGCCAGGCCGCCTTGCAGTTCAAGCTCTTCACCGGGCAGGACGGGCCCGCGGACCTGATGCGCGACGTGCTCAAGCAGGCCACCTCGGCGGCGAAGTAGCGGGGAGGAGACAGGAGACAGGAGAAGGGGGGGACTGTGCAGGGGAGCTTGTGCAGGAACCACCCCACCAAGCTCCCGCCACGTGCGCAGCGAAACGAGGCTAACATGACTCATAGTCCTGGCAAACTCCCTGGCCTGGTGGTTTCGTTTCACGGCCTCCTATCTCCTATCTCCTGTCTCCTGTCTCCTGTCTTCTGTCTTCTGTCTTCCGCCTTCTGT
>CAYGZI010000357.1:0-6528 GCA_964354245.1 uncultured Planctomycetaceae bacterium | reverse complement strand
CGTGGCCACGCAATGGTTGCCGTCGTACTGGTATTCTTCGACCGGCTTGCCGCCCACCGACCTCAGCACGACGCCGTTGCGGAACGTCTCCTCGTACCCGCTGCTTCCCACGGAGGGAGTCAAGAGCGTGACCTGGCAGGTGACCGCCCCGGCGCGCCGCAGGAACCCGACCTGGTTCAACAGCCCATAAAGGCCGCGCCACGTGAACAGCGGCTGCCCGTCGTGGTGCATCATCATGGGCATCGGGGCAATGCCCTGCTTCAAGAGGAGCTTGAAGACGGTCTTGGTCTTGTCCGGGTCCTGTCCCTTCTTGACCAGCGCTGCGGTGAGGTCCTCGATGCCGAACCAGAGGGCCTTCATGCCGGCATCCCGCGCCAGCGGCAGGAGGTCCCGGTTCTTGAACACGTCGAACTCCGTCGCCTCCGTGGCAAAGTAGACCGCCTTGCGGAAGGACCGCTTGCCGACCTTGCCGCGGGCCATCGCGGAGAGAATCTCTTCGACCGTGGCCCGGTCGTTGAAAAAATTGTCGTCGGTGCCGAAGAAGTGGGCGATTCCCGTGTGTTGGACAATGCCCGCGATCTCCTCGACCAGCCGCTCCGGGCTGCGGTAGCGGAAGGTGTACTGGTTGTATCCGGGGATTGGGCAGTACGGGCAGTGGAACTTGCAGCCCCGGGTGGTCACCAGAGAGACCGCGTCGCCGTGGCTCTTGATCCGGTCGCGCGGCAGCGGGCGCTTCGAAAGGGTCGATCCCTTGTGGCGCGGCTCGAACAGCCCGAAGGCGTCGAACGGCAGCGGCAGCTCGTCGAGGTCTTGCACGAGGCGCTGGATGCCGGTATTGATCAGATAGGGGGGCTTGCCCTCCGGCGCATCCGGCCGGTAGACCAGCCCCGGGATGTCCTCCAGGAGCCCCGAGGCGCGGACCCGCTCGAATGCCTGGCGCATGGTCTCCTTGGACCCCTTGTGCTGAAGGATCCGATCTAAGAGTTCCAGGATCACGAACTCCTCGCCGGTCACGACCACGTCGGCCCCGACACCGCCGTCCTCCGAGAGCCCGAAGTAGTCCCAGGGCTCGAAGATGGCCTTGGAACCGCCGGCCAGGATCAGGGGCCGCTCGTCGCCGAGGGTCCATGCGTCGCGGATCAACTCATACGCGCTGGCACTGTGGATCTGCATGGCGGAGACGAAGAGCATCTCCGGCCGCTTGCCATTGATCGAGGCCATGCTGGGCCGTACGTTCGGAGACCATTGCTGGAGCACCACTCGGACGTTGGTCAGGCCCGCCGCGTGGAGGGCCGAGGCCACCGCCCGCGGCGCAGCGGGAATCAGGCTCCTGTCGCAGAACTGAAACGGCCCGAGGCGGGTGCGATAGTCGAAGGCGTAAACGAACAGGATCGGGATGTCGGCACCGCGCACAGAATGCCGTACTTGCGACTGGAGATCGCCGTATCGGCCCGGAGTCGTATACTCGTCCCCTTTGGATCGTCTGGGTAATTCCACCGTGGGTTCCTCTGCAACTGGAGAAAGCTCTCACGTGCCAGGAGGATGGCTGCTATCGGCACCAGAACCCGCTGCGTGTACTCAACGGGGCGTCTTGGGTGGACTAGGCTGACTCCTGGCTTCCTCGATGAATAGAGTCATCGAATGCCGTAATCGTAGGCTTCTGCCTGTCCGGCGGCAACGGGAGCCGAGGGCCAAGGGGCTGATTTCAGCATGAATAGGCCAACACGGGCCTTCCTTTCCCTCCTAAACGCCCCATTTTATCCTGCGCGTGATACCGCGGTTGTGGCCGCACGCCGCGCTCCGTGGCATCGGGTCACTCGCCTCGGGAAGGCTCGGCTACGAGCGGCTGCTTGGCAAAGGCACCCCACCGGGTCTCGACCTGCTCTCGTGTCGGGACACCGGGATGAACCCAAAGCCCATAACGAAGCCGCAGGGGCCTACCGGGCTGGAGGACTAACGGACGTTTGAGGGTCAATGACGCTCCCATCCACCCGTCGTCGCGCACATGGAACGGCGTGGGGTGATCGGGATTCGAGGGATGATCCAACATCGCGATCCCGCCACGCCCCCGATCCGTCACGGGGCCGCTGTAATCGACCCACTTGGCCGGTTGCCGGAAGGCATGGGCCTCATTCACGTGGCCGGCCGAGTTGAGGATCCGCCCGCCGCCGTCGTTGACGCCGATCGTCTTGGCCATGCGCACGCCGATCAGCCCAAAGGGCGTCTCGCCCAGCGTGACCGGGCCCGACGCCGGGGCCTCCAGTTGCAGGTCGATGACCATCAGCCACTCGCCCCCGGGAAAAAAAGGGGACAGTCCCCATTTGTGCGAAGCACCCTCCGGGCCGTTCCGGCAAATGGGGACTGTCCCCTTTTTTTCCTCCCCGTTTATCGCTTGCACCGCGGTGCGCCGCCGCTCGATCATTACGGTCTTTCCGGCCTTGTCCTGCCAGGCGTTGAGACAAAGCATGGAAGCCTCTTGCGGGCCGTCCTCGTACTGGAGCACTTGCCGGCAGACGATCTTGGACCCCGTGCCATCGGACCAGAAGTTCACGCCGCTCACTTTCTCGTGCGAGATCCAGACCGAGTTGTGATGGCGGTGCGAGTGCGGGTCGCGGGGATGGCCCATGCGCGTAAGCGACTTCCCCTCCGGCCCAATCATCGGATACCAGAACGGCCGCTCCAGCCCGGGGCCGAAGTGATACCGCGTCAACTCGCGGCCCTGGTACTCGAACGACGCCTGCTGATACGGCAACGGCACCACCTGCATTGCCGGCACCGGCTTGGCGTCCGGCAAGTCGGCGCCTTCGGTTCGAACCACGCCGCCCAGCGTGCCAGGCAGAAGGAACCCTGCGACCAATAGCAGCATCAAGACCACGTTTCCCGCAAAGCGAACCGACATGACTTCAACTCCTTCGTCCGTCGAGGGCTGGGGCACAGGGGCATCTCGCACCGGTGCCATGGCGACGCTTGCCTCGCCATGCGCAAGTCGGAACATGCCCACGAGAAGCGTGGGCACGGCACCGCGCGCATGGCACCCGCCCTAATCGAGTGGAATGTCCACAACCGTGGGCGTGCCTCTCCCCGCTTTCCTCTTCCTCCTCCATAGATACCACCGGACGCCCGGGACAGCGAAGAATCCCGCGGTGGCAACGCAGGCCAACAAGAAGTCCAGGTCCATGAACCTCGGAAGGCTGGCGATGCAGCGTCCTGTTGCTCCGTCCCAGAGTCGCACCTGCCCGGGCACCTTCCCCAACTCGCCGCGCGTCCGGCTGTACGGGAAACAGGGTTTGCACCAGGTTGCCAGGACACCGCTGGTGGGGCTGAAGGCGACACGACATAGCGCGCGATCGGGCACTCTCAAAGTGGCCCGGAGTTCGCCGTTGGCAGTGTTCCACACCTTCACTTCAGTCGACTCGTACTGTCCTCCATACTTTGGATCTGTCTCGACGCAAGTGGCAACCGCAAGGAGTCTCCCATCCGCACTCAGAGCCAAGCCACTGATCGACTCTGTGTATGGCCCGAAGCCCGCCTGTACGCGGCCCGTTTCCAAGTCCCAGACGCTGACATCGCGATTCTTGCCGGAACTGCCCGCTAGCACGGCGGCGAGTACTGAGCCACCAGCAGAGCAGGCGATGGACCTGTGGTGCAACAACAACTCCTGAGCGTCTTGGCGGGACAGTGACACTTTCTCTGTTAAGCGGGAAACAGGAGAGTCCCCAGCCCATTCCTGGGCGGCTCCTGATTCGCCAAACTCAGGGCCAATGCCACCATCGAGAACCCGCTTCAGCTTGCCGGTACGAAGATCATACAGTTGGACTGAGGGCTCACCCGTGGAGATGACCAAGGACTTGCCGTCAGGACTGAAACAGAGGTCAGCGGCGCTCGGGGCCGGGATCCGCTTCTGTCGGCCAGTCGCGTTGTTGCGCACGGCCAATGGACCCTTCTTGTCCAGCAGGGCAGACAAAGCACCATCGCGCGAGCGAAGTTCCCGCGGGAGGTCGCCCGGCCTAGGGGGCCTCCGGTGGAGAAACCTCAGCCAATCCCGTTCGCCTGGCAACTCCGTTGGCATAGGCGTAGCCTTACCCGTCGAGGCGTCGAATGCCTTCAATTCTTCCTTCCCTCTGACAATTACGGTGTTGCCGGCAATCGCAAACGCGGATGCACCCTGGCAGTCAACTTGCACTAATTGTCTTGCTGTATCGACGTCCCAAAGCCTCAGTCTTTCCCGCCCACGGGACGACTCTGTTCGGAGCGTAGCGAGTGTTCTGCTATCCAGAGAAAACGCCAGAGCGTCCGGAGTCTCTGACCAGACTGACCAGGGCTGCCAGTCGGCGGACGCTGCCGGCGGTATCCGGAGCGTATGGAGTTCTTTGCCCGTGTGTGGGTTCCAGAGCTTGACTTCGCCGGGGCCCCATTCGTGAAAATGAGGCGTGTCGTAACACGTGCGCAGTCTGCCGCCGAGTGTTACCAGGACTTCACCGTTAGGGGCGAACTCCGCAAGCCAGACTGAGTCCGTGTAACCCTGGAGCGTCACGCGCTCGCAGTTCTTATCGAGGTCCCAGACCTTTACGGCGCCGTTGCACACCACCGCCAGCGTCTCTCGATCGGGCAGGAACGCTGGAGGGTTTGTCGCTACAAGGAACCTCGTTAGTTCCTTCCCAGTGCTTACATCCCATAGTCGGACCCCCATGTTGGCAGTGTCCCAGCGCCACGCCCCCCACGTAGCCAGAGCCTGATCGCCGCACAGGAACCTTGCGCCGACAGGTGATGGTGCACCGCTTTCTACAAAAAAGCCACGGTCTCGGCCCGTAGCCACGTCGTAGAGGCGCAATATGGGGCTGTTGTCGTTGACAGAAACACCGCCCGCGGCAAGACTCCTCCCGTCTGAAGAGAACTCAAGCCACCAGGGCCAGGGAAACGCAGCGTATGAATGCAGCCGTCGTCCTGTAGCCGTATCCCAAGCCTCCACTGTTGAGGGTGCAAACAATTCAAGCCTCACGGCAGCCAGCGTGCTTCCATCCGGCGAAGACTGCAACGTCGTAACGTACCCCGAGCCGGCCGCCGCCTTGCCCCGATAGCGGCCGGAATCGCCGTCCCAAAGGCGGACCGTTCCATCCCTGCTTCCGGTGGCCAGCGTCTTGCCATCGGGCGAAAACACGGCGATCAGGACTTCCGCTATGTGGTTTCTCTTCAGCCACCAGGAATAGCCCATCGCCGCCGCCACCGCAGCGAAAATGCACATCGGAAGCACCAAGCCGATCATCCGGCCGGACCACCTGCGCAGAAAACCAGGTCTTGGCAGGCTCGAAGGGCGATTCTCAATCGCTTCCTCCCTCGGCTGGGCCAGGCCCTGATTCGCGCTTGCCGCCACCTCGCTCACGGATGATCCCGCAGGCCCGGCGCCTGGCCTCTCAAGGTACTTGCCCGCTCCGCAGTGGTGACAGAATTCCGAAGTCTCCTCCACGCGCGTGCCGCATTTTGAGCACGTCCACATTGGTCGGATCCTCCCAGGTAGAGTGCGTCAGCCGACCGCAAGCAGGGCGCGCGCAAGATGCCCGTGCCAAGGGCATTGCGGACCGCCTCGATCTCGCGGGATCCCGTTCTGCGCGAACCAGCATCGTCACGGTACCAGACGGATGATGCCTGGACAAGGCGCCAACATCGAGGGCGTGGATTTCTACCTGGTCGACCTGCGCGGGGCCGCCTACACGCAAGAGCAGCGCGAACACTTCCTTCGCTGTCGGGCGATCCAGGAAGACCCGGCGTGACGTCTTAGTCCAACCGTCCTCTGAACCGCCCTCACCCGGCGGCTTCGCCGCCACCCTCTCCCGCGTGCGGGAGAGGGGACCAGTGCAGCCGGGGCAGAACGTGGCCCCTACGGCTGGGCGCCAATAACGATCGGCACAGTCGCCTCCATCTTGCCGTAGAGGTCGAGCGTCTGGTAAGTCAGGGTCGCGACGAAGGTCTCTTTGGTCCCGGCGACTTTGAGGTCCTTTGGTACTCGCCACGAGTACCCGCAGGTCCCCCCTCACCCAAAGGGCATTGTGCCCTTGATGACCTCCTTCCCTTCCGCGTTGCGGATGACTATGGTCGGGTCGAGTTGGGCGTAGTTGGGCACGGTCACCACGTTGCCGTCGATGACGTACCTCATGGTGCCTTTCTTCTCGGTCGTGTCCCACAAGCCGGTGATCTGGATCCCTTGCCCTGGCTCGTTCAGCATCGCCCCGATGTAGATATCGTCCCCGGGCTTGAACGACTGGTTCTTGTTGGGGCTCATGAAGTTGACTTCCGGTTTGCCGGAGAACGCCAGCACAAAAGGCTTGTCCTTGCGGATCTGCACCGCGTAGGGCGACGACTTGCCCGGTGGAGCGGCAACCGAGGACATCCGGGCGTTGAACCGCAGCCGGCCGTACTGCACGATGACCGTCGGCAGAGTATAGTCGCCGACGGGCACCTGGTAGGACCGCGGCAGCGTCTCAGGGGCCCTCGGGCCGGACTCGCCCAGAGGAACGATCGTCACGCCTCCGG
>CAYGZI010000356.1:0-6535 GCA_964354245.1 uncultured Planctomycetaceae bacterium | reverse complement strand
AACGCCCGCTGCCTCAGACCGCCAAGAATTCCAATTCACGGTGAACCAAGACAAGTCCACCCTGTGCGGATTCACTCTGCATGCCACGGGCTCTATACTCGCGAACGCACGGATTTTTTAGCGCCGAACTCTCAAGGCTTCTCGAGGGCGTGCGCCGGGTTGTCGGACAGGGAGCAATACAACTTGTGGTACTTCTGGGCCACCACCGTCCAACTGAAATGGCGGAGCGCGGTCTGTCGTGCGGCGTTGCCCATCCGTCCTCGCAGGTCCGCATCGCTCAATAGGCGGTGAATCTGCTGGGCCAAGTCGCTGGGGCTCTTCTCTTGCGCCAGCAGGCCATTCGCTCCCTCGCTGATAACGTCCGCGATACCGCCGATGCGGGATGCGACGGGCGCGATGCCAGACGCCATGGCTTCGATCGTCACCAACCCGAGCGATTCCTCACAACCGCTCTGCGTGCGCACGGACGGGGCGACGAACACATCCGCCGAGGCATAGATGGGAGCCAGGTCCGCAGGCGTTCGCGGCCCTAGCCAGCGGACCGATGCGCTAACGCCAAGACGCTGGGCCTGACTTTTCAAGGGCGCTTCGCACGGACCGTAGCCCGCGATAACGAGCACCGCAGCCGGGAAATCGCGAAGGAGGTGCGGCATCGCCGCGAGGAGGAATTGGTGGCCTTTCTCGGGGGAGAGTCGCCCCACGCTGAGGACCATTTGCGCGCCATCGCCAACAAGACTGCGCCGAATCGCGTCGTCGCGCCTTCGCGGATGGAAAAGCTCGGTGTCAACACCCATTGGCACTACCTCGGCGAGCATATCGCCCTCCGCGCCAAGCTGCCGCAAGCGGCGTTCTGCCGCCGTGCTGTTTGGAACGACCTTCTGAACGCGGCGCAAGGTCCGGCGGCGAAGCCAATCGACGGGGGGGCAACGGTAATTGAAGATGTCCCCGCCATGAACGGTAACGAGCAGAGGTATCCGGTGCAGTGCCGCGAAGGCCGCGCATAGCACACCCTGAGGGATAAGCCAGTGGCAGTGGACGAGGTGGGGCCGAAACGTCCGTATCTGCTTTTCGATGTTCCATGCAAGTGCTGCGAGAAATGAGGGGAGCTGAAATAGCGCGCCTACCGATGAGCCGATAGCGACATGCATTGCCCGGTCGTATGCCAGGATCTGGTTCTTCGCGGGCCATGAGTACCGGAAACGCCTGACGTCCAGGTTTTCCATCTGTTCGCGTACCGCAGCCCCCGGCGCGTGAGGTGCGAGGATGCGGATAGTGTGCCCGTATTGTGCGAGATGACGCGATAGATCAAACACAAATCGCGGTATCGTGTCCTCCTGCCAGCGAGGAAAGGTGGTGGTGACGGTTAGGACGCGCATACACTTGCCCTTCTGGCGCCATGCACACCCCCTGTGCCGTAGGGCCAACTCGCGCAAGTCAGTCTCGGGCCGGCACTTGATGGCTCGCGCAAGTCAACCCTCCGTCGCGGTCGCGATCTGGCGGCAACACTTGCTGCCACGGTGCCGTGAAACACCGCTGATAGTACTCAAGCCGCTGGAAGCGTAATACCTCGTCTTGTGTCTTCTTGAGCCGCCCCATCTGATCGGCCAGGAGCGCAGTAACGCCCACCAGCACGCTGAGAATAATGCTCGCCGCGCTCATGGTGATTAGTGACGTCCACGGCGAGGTCCGCCCGGTGGCGCACCACCAGACCGAGACGAAGCCGCCAAGACCCACGCCCAGTAAGAAAAACACTAGGGCCAAGAGGCCGAAGAACTTCAGCGGGCGCGTGTCTCGCATGGCCCGGACGATGATCGGCAGCGACTCAAACGCGTATTTCCAGAGGTTTGAAGCCACCCGGCTCTTGCCGTGCTCGCGCACGCCGCGGACGCGAAGCGGCACCTCGGTCATGCGGACCCCCTTGGCCGCCAGGTCGATGAACGATTCCTGCGTGTAGGTGAACTTGCCGAACAGGTTCAGCCGAAGGGCCGTATCGCGCGAGTAGGCCCGGAAGCCGCAGGAGACGTCGGTGAACTTGGCGCCCCAAATGATCCAGTTGACCAGCCGGCACATCAGGCGGTTGCCCCACCTCTTGATCCGCGGCATCTCGGGAACGTAATCCCGGTTGCCGAACCGCGTGCAGGTGACAAAGCCGTAGCCCTCCTCGATGATGGGGCGAACGAGCGCAGGGATATCTTCCGGG
This sequence comes from uncultured Planctomycetaceae bacterium, assembly GCA_964354245.1. Taxonomy (GTDB): domain Bacteria; phylum Planctomycetota; class Planctomycetia; order Pirellulales; family Thermoguttaceae; genus CAYGZI01. The sequence goes on along the minus strand of CAYGZI010000356.1, from coordinate 4,335 downwards.
CTGAACTGGCCGTCGGAATCCACGTTGACGATGATATCGGCCCCGCGGCGCAACGCCGCGTCGATGCCCGTGGCGAACGCCGCCCCCACGCCCATGTTGTAGGGGTGCCGGACCACGTGGGCGCCGGCCTGGCGGGCAAGGTCCGCGGTGCGGTCCTTGGAGCCGTCGTCGATCACCACAACGTCCACGGCCTCGACACCGGGGAACTCGCGCGGCACGCGGCGGATCACCTCGGCGATCGTGGCCTCCTCGTTCAAGGCCGGCATAATGACCACGAGGTGCAGGTCGCGGCGACGTGCCTCGTTGTCCGAGTCAGGCGGGACCGGCATTTCCGTTGGTGAGACTGCAATAGAAGGATTCATGGTTACGGGCTAATGCCTCCACACCGCAGCATTTCTGAGCACGATTCGCGGCCGCGGCGGAGAGGCGTGCCGCCAGGGTGGGATCGCCGAGCAAGCGGTCGATGGCTTGGGCGACCGCGGCAGGGTCATTCGGCGGGACCAAGAGACCGTTTACGTTGTCTTCGATCAACTCGACATTGCCGCCGACGGCGGTGGCGACGATGGGGCGACCGGCGGCCATGTACTCCAGCAGGGCGTTGGAGAGCCCTTCGGAGTGCGAGGTCAAGACGGCCACGTCGAGCCGCGACAGGAATGCAGGGATGTCATGTACGTGCCCGAGGAGTTCGAGGCGGTCTTCAATGCCGCACTCATGCGCGAGCCGCCGCGCGGCCGCCTCATCCCCGGTGCCAGCGATCTGGAAGCGGACGTCGGGGTGCGACCGGCTGACGATTGCGGCGGCGCGAACGAAGACGTCGGGGCCCTTGACCGGGCGGAGGTTGGCCACCATGCCGACGCGGCGAGGGCGGCCGTTGGGATTCGAGAGGGGGACAGTCCCCGACCAACCTTCGGTCGGTGCCCCGCTTCGCGAAAATCGGGACAGTCCCCGAACTGCGTCCCGGCCGCTACCAAAAGGTTCTATGCCGGCAAACCGGGCCAGGTCCACTCCGTTCGGCACGACGACCACCGACTCGGGCCGCAGTCCTAGCTGGGCAATGGCGGCCTGCCGGCAAGCCTCGGAGTTGGCCACGGTCACGTCAGTCGCCCAGCGGTACAGGCGGCCCAGCAAGCGGTCGATCGGTTTCATCCAGGAGCCGAGGTTGCGCTGAGTCCCGATCACAAACCGTACTCCCGCAAGTTTCGCCACCAGGGCCCCGAAATAAGTGCTGTCGGGGAAGTGGGTCTCGACGGCGTCGATCCGCTCGCGCCTGAGAAACCGTGCAAATCGCCATGCTTGTCTGAGTACCCGCGGGCTGTGGAGGGACCGCACGCCCAGGCGCAGGACCAGGCTACTCTCCGGCTCCAGCGAGCGGGAAACTGGGTCCTCGCCGTCCAAGAGGCAGAGATAGGGACTAACCACGGAACGGTCGAGCCCACGGATCAAGGCCAGAAGCTGGCCTTCGGTGCCCGCCACGCGGAGGCGGTCAATGAGGAAGCACACGCGGACTGGGAGTCTCATCGCGTCAGTTCGCCGCCGCTATTCTTCTTCCCGTCAGGTCGGCAAAAAGCCGGCAGTATTGCTGCGCCTGGGCGTCGAACGTGAAGTCCTGCACGACACGTTCTCTTCCCCGCAGGCCCATTTCGCGGCCGGCGCCGGGTTGGGTGGCCAGATCGCCGATGCGCCGGGCCAGAGCGACGGGATCGCCGGGAGGGGTCAGGTAGCCGCTCTGGCCGTCCTGGACCAGTTCGGGCGTTCCGCCTACCGCCGTGGCCACCACGGGCACGCCCGCGGCAAAGGCTTCCAAGACCACATTCGGGAGCCCCTCGGTGAAGGAGGGGACCGCCAGAAGGTCCAGGTGGGGAAGGTACTGGTCGAAATCCGGCCTGAATCCGGCGAGCACGAAGTTGCCGTTGAGTCCACTTGCCTCGATCTGCCGTTTGAGGGATTCGCGCAAGGCGCCGTCGCCGAACAGGACAAAGCCCACCCCGGGCTGCTCGCGAATCACTTGGGCGGCGGCATCGACCAGGACGCCAAAGCCCTTTTCCGGGCTGAGGCGGCCGGCAGCGCCAACGATGAGCCGCGGGGGGTTGCGGAAGAGTGACCTGAGCCGCTCCCGGTATTCCGGCTGTGGCTGGGCGAACCGCTCCGGGCGGATGGCATTGGGGATTACCGCGATCTTGTGCTGAGGGACGCCGGCCTTTCGCACCTTCTCGGCCTGGGCCTGAGACACGCAGACGACTTTGTCCATCCAGCGGAGCACGCGGCGGTCAATCGCTTCGTAAAGCCGCACGCGGGTACACTCAGCCGTCCACCCGCGCGAGACGGCGATCACGGGGATGCGAATCCGACGGGCCGCGATAAGCCCAAGCAGATTGGCTTTATAGCCGTGGCAGCACAAGACGTCCGCTTGCAGCGTGCGCAACAACTGGGCCAGCTCCCGATAGGCGGCCCAAAGCCGCGGCGTATCGTGCGTCAGGGCGACGGCCTGAAAGCCGGTCTCTTGCGCCTTGTCCAGGAAGGCCTGACACAAGCCATTCTCGGCGAAAGACACCAAAACGCTCCGGAAGCCATCGGGAAGGCCCTTGGCCAGTCCCAGGATCTGCCGCTCGGGGCCTCCGAAGAAGCGGGAGGCGGTCAAGTGCATGATCGTCAAGTGTCGCTGGCATTGCATCGGGATCGAGCGGTCTCGACTTTGTCTGCGGGGGGATTCACGCGACGATGCGTGGACCGTGGATGGCCCGGATTACTTCGTCTCCCGCAATTCGTGGGGCCTGCCGGTTCGCTCCCAGGCGGTCGGCCCTCCGTGGAGTATCACTCGAAGGGCTAGCCACAGGTAGCTCGCCACGATGGCGGGCGCGCGCACAAGGTTCATAACGCGCTTCCATGTGACCCCTAGTACGATGGCGCCCGCGGCGCCGTACAGCGCGTAGAGAGACAGAAGCGACAAGGGCCATAGCGAGGAGGCTCGCGCACGCACCGGGAGCGAGCCACAGGGACATTCCAGCAGCCACGGAAGCCAGCAGGAACTGGCCGATTACCAATGGCCGGTTGAGGATGAAGATCGTCCAGCCCGCGTCGAGCAGGCGCGGCTGGCCGGTCGTCAGTCCTTCCCAAAGCATGCGAAGCCCGAGCGTCTTTCCGAGCCGAAGTCCACCGCCGATCCACCGAGCGCGCTGAATCTCCAGGTCCTTCCGGGTAACGGGGAATCGAGAGAGCACGCGCGTGTCGGGCGCGAAGTACACTCGAACACCATTTCTTAAGAGTTGGCATGTATACTCGGCATCCTCGACGATTGATTCTTCATTCCAAGGATGCCGCGCGAGTACGTCACGGTGGATGACCATGCCGGTCCCGCGGAGGAGGACTGCAAGCCCTAGGATGGATTTGGGAGCATAGAAGAGCACGTTCTCGAGTGTATTCGCCAAAGCCAGAACGTAAGTCAGAGGACTCTCATCTGGGTCCGCAACCGCATTGGTGGCCTGTAACACTCGATGCCCGGCCTTCAAGTGCCGGTCGAACACCCGGAGCGCGTTGGGATCGATCTGACAATCGGCATCCAACACAACGACCGCGTCGTGTCCGGCGGCGACCACCTGCGGAAACGCCCACTGGAGGGCAAACCCCTTGCCGCGGCGGCTCTCGTCTTGACGGACGAGGCAGTGGACGCCGCCGGCTGAAGCAACGTCGGCCGTGAGGTCCGAACAGTTGTCTGCTATGACGTAAACATCGCACTTATCCGCCGGATAGTCCAACGCCCGACACGACGTTAGGGCCTCTTGGATCGTTTGCTCTTCATTGTGCGCCGGAATCACAATCGCAAAAGTGTGGCAACCCGTCTCCACGGCGCGGCGTCGAATCGCCAAGGCGCAAAGGGCGACCACTGCGAGCACCGCATGGTACAGGCAGATGACGCCCGCTACGGCAACAAGCAAGCTCGCAACGGTCAGCAAAGCAGTCATTGGCACAGTTCCAGGCTTCTGTGACGGCAATCGCTTGCGGGTCAGTGCTTCGCCCGGCCGCGCAGTTCTCGCTGGGTCGAACACTGCGGGAGTATCCCTTCCCAGAAGAGCCCCACGCCCGCGCCGATGTGAACAACAGGAAACACGATGAGCAGCCACGGCACGATGGCAGGGTCTTGCTGCTTCGCGGCAATGGCCAGCGATCCCACCATGAGGATCGAGGCGTAGGCCGCCAAGATCCCCAGAACGACGGTCGCCGCCCACGTGGAGAGAAAGCTCGCCGGCAGGCCGAGGAGGAGGAAGAGGACGAAGACCGCGGGCAGGAGGCTGCCGAGGGAGATGGTGCTGGGGTGCTTGCGCATCAGCCGGGCGCGGC
>CAYGZI010000355.1:0-6536 GCA_964354245.1 uncultured Planctomycetaceae bacterium | reverse complement strand
GGGCGAGCCGGGGGCGCCGCATCACCAAAAGCGGTGCTCGCCCTTGGCGAGCGGTCCGACCTTGACCGAAAACCGCTCCCACCCGCTCCACGGGAGTCTGAGTTGCGCCACCAGCTCGAAGCCTTCCGTGCGCGCGTGATACTCGAACGGGCCCTCGCCGCTCGGATCGGGGTAGTCCTTGAGCGCCTCGGGCCCGTGCCGCTGGACGGCAATCGCCGCCCGCAGCAACTGGAATTGCACGGCGGTGCGGGTTATTGCGAAGTAACCGGCGTCCTGGAGGGAGCAGTACTCATATAACAGGGGGCTGCGTTTTCTCATCTCAAGGAGCTTCGTCCTGAGCGGCTCGCTGATCTTGCCGGGCGGTGGAATCGGGAATTGGGCCAGTTCGTCGAGCAGCTTGTGGCCCTCCTGGAGATGCCGCACCAGCGCCTCGCGCGTGCCGAACTTCTCGATGATCTCGCTGGCCTGCGGTTCGTTGGGCACGGCTTCCCGTTTGACCTCGGAAGAGTTCGGCGATACCGGCCGCTCGACGAACCGTGCTTCCCGTTTGACCTTCGGCTGGTCGGGATACATCCGCCGCAAGGTCGCCTTCCAGGCGTCGGGATCGCTGGTTGCGGCAAACTGCGGGATGAGCCACTCATCGAGTCGCCGCTTGTCCTGCGCGAGAATTGCCTTCCACGTCGCGCGCGGTGGTAATCGACCCAGCCCGGACTGAAAGGCATCCAGCGTCGCTGGATCCATCTGGTGCAAATACTCCAGGCAGTCGTTCTCGAAGATCCCTTCGATCGCGACCCCGACGAGCACCCCGACCACGGTGTTGTCGGTCGCCGTGTGCCGGGAGAGCGTGAAGCCCGCCAGCAGGTCGTCCACGGCGGCGCGGGAGTGCCCCTGCTCAACCTGATGCTTGGCACGGAATGCCAGGAACCGGCTGAGACTGCGGCACGTCTGCGCGTGTGGCGCCGGCTCATCGCTCAGGTCCTCTTCCCAGTCACATCGCGTCATCCGAGCGGCACGATGGACGGTCTTCGCCGCGCGGGCTGTCTTCTGGAATACCTCGTCTCTTACCTTGGCGGGAGCCTTCTCCTTTTCCCAATAGTAATCCACCACCACCCGCTCCGCCGGCGGCAGTTGGGAAAGCTGGGCAAATGCCTGCCAGTACAAGAGGGCCGCGTTCCGGTTCGATTCTGGTTTGCGGGCTTCCTCCTGAGCACCGGCCACAGCGCAGGTTCCCAGTAAGACGGCCAGTTGGCAGCCAAGCAGTCGTCGTCGAAACATGACTTCTCTCCCGTTATAGATCCGGAGCGGCGAGAACGTCCCTATCCGTCTCCGTAAAGACCAGCCAGCGCGGGGCGTATTGATCGAGAACCGCGTCGATTTCCTCCATGGTCTCGGCCTTGGCAAGCTGCCGAGCGGCCAGCAGGGTGTCGGGTACGCGCTGGTGCCCCGCCTCGGCACTTGCGGCCGGAGGCTGCACCACGGAAGCCGCCTGCTTATCCGGCCCGGTCCGACGCGGCGCCCAAACGACAGTCACCGCGATCAGGACTGCGGCGGCCAGTGCCATCAGACTCCCGCGGAGAAACCTCGCCCTGGCGCGGACAGAGGCCGAGATTCTCCCCGCGATCCGGGCGCGCAAGTCGTCCGACATCGGCTGCGGCTTGAGCTTGCGTAACTCTGCTTCAAGTGGATCGCGTTCCTCGGTCATCATCCACCATTTCCAGCCAATTGACGGCGAAGGGAGGCAAGGGCATAGCGATATCGCGATCCTGCCGTGTTTGGCGAGACTGCGAGGACGGCGGCGATCTGCGCGAAGGTCAGTCCTCCCCAAACGTGCAGGACGAGCACTTCCCGCTGCTCGGCGGGAAGTCGCTCCATCGCGGCTTGGATCCGTTCCGACTCTTCTGCTGCCTCCAACCCGCAGCACCAGGCCGGTTCCGACCGCGGCTGCCCGTCGGCCGCGGCGATCTGCTCGCGGCGACATCGGCGCCGGCGACCCCGCAGCCAAGCCCGGGCCCCTCGCCGCACACAACCATAGAGATACGCGACGGGATCGCGCACGCGGCTGCGGAATCGCCAGAAACCGACGAACGCCTCCTGCACCACGTCCTCCGCGTCCGGATGGCTCCCGACCAATTGCCTGGCAAGCAACACCAGAGCGGCCCCGTGCCGGTCCATCCACGCGACCAAGTCGTCGGTGTCCTGCTGCACAGGCGCCTCACGTCAGATTCCCGTCTCTTCATACGATGCCGCGGCAGACCTCAGTTGTCTATGCGGCTGCGAAAAAGACGGCGCGATCACCCTCCCGCCAGGTGGGGTGCTCGCATCGGCCAGACGCTTGATGAGACGGTGACCCGCAGTTTGGTCCACTGGTGCCGCGATCCGGTTCGACAAACCGCCCGGACGGCTCCTCAGCTCCCGCCGGGCGCGTCGGGTGCATACGCGATCAGCGGCAGCTCCACACGAATCGTGGTGCCTTGTCCGGGCTCGCTCTCGATCGATGAGTGGCCGTGGAACAAGCGGGCCCGCTCGCGGATCCCCCGCAGTCCGAAATGCCCTTCGACGACCTTCTCGGGGTCGAAGCCCACGCCCCAGTCCCGGACCGCGAGGTAGACCTTCTGGCCGTCGTCGGACAGCTCCACGCGGACTTTGGGGCTGCGGCTGTGCTTCTGGGCGTTGCCGAGCGATTCCTGAACGATGCGAAAGAGGGCGTTTTCCAGCGGCCGGGCAAGCCGCTCGAACCGGGCCTCGGCCGCAAACTCGATCTGCGGCCCGTCCGGACTCTGATGCTCGAGGACCAGGTGCTCGATCGCCGGCACGACGCCAAAGGCGTCCAGCACCGGCGGGCGCAGCCCGCTGACCAGGCGACGCGCCTCTTGAATCCCCTCGCGGAGGAGTTGAAGCCCCTTGTCGAACGCTTGGCGGGCCTGTTGGGGGTTCGTCTCCTGGAGGCGCGCCGCCGACTCAAATTGCATCTTGGCCCCGGCCAACTGCTGGGCAAAACCATCGTGGAGCTCGAAGGCCAGCAGTTCCCGGTCGCGCTCCGCCAACTCCAGCAGGTGGCGGAGCAGCTCCTGTTCCTTGTGCAGGGCCGCCTCGCTCTGGGCCAGCGCCTCCTCGGTCTTCCGCGCCTCGGTCACGTCCCGGAAGAAGCCGATGGCGCAATGGCGGCCTTGGTAGCGCAAGCGGCTGCTGTTGATCTCGGCGAGAAACTCCGTCCCGTCTCTCCGCAGGCAACGGCGGTTGACGACCCGGGCAATCGGCTGCTGGTACAGGCGATCGAAGTCCGCGAAGACTGCGGGCACCTCGTCGGCCGGGTGAAGATCGCTGACCGAAAGCCGCTGCATCTCCTCCGGCGGGTAGCCGAACATGCGGCACGCGGCCGGATTGACCCGCAGCACCCGCTTCGTCTCGAGGTCGGCCAACACCAATCCGTCCACCAGGCCGTCGTAAATAGCCTGGAGTTCCTCTTCGACGCAACTCCGCGGCGCCTCGCTCGAGTCTGAGGATGGAATCGACGTGTTCACCTTGTCACCCCGTCACCTTGTCACCCCGTCACCTTGTCAAAGTCACAGCCCCTTCAACCATGCCTGGACGAGCTCGCGCCGCTTGACGGGCGGCTCGGTGGCCAGGAGCCGCCCGCGGCCCAGTCCGACCAGCGAGTCGAGTTCCCTGGCCACCTCGTCGGTGGGAAGGAGTTGCTTGATCTGGTAATACCGCATCTCGACCAGCAGGAGGAGGGCGCTTTCGGGCCTGGCTTTTTCCGGCTCCCAGTCCTTGAGCCGGGCGCGGACCTGCTCGGCCGTCAACTCGCCGACGGGCCTAAGCTCGACGTAATCGCGGACGTACTGCAGGACCTCGCCGACGCGGACCGCGACGGGGTCCCACCCGCGCACGTCGGAGATCCCCAAGGCGGCGCTTCCAAAAGTCGGCGACGTCCAAAGCGGCTTCCCGGCAATTGCGTCGAAGACCTGGACCTGCACCAAGGTCTGGGTGATCTGCCCGGCCGCCGAAGACAACGGGACCGGCTGGAGGAGGATCAGCACGTCGAGCCGGCGGGCCCGCGCCGCAGCGGCCAACTGCTGCCGCGTGCCGGTCCGCAGGATCGCCACCTGGCGGCAGCGCGGGTCGCCCTGATCGGGCCAGTCGCCAAACGCGCCCCCCTTGATCCGGCCCTCCAGCCCGGAGACCAACCCCAGGGCCACCGCGCCGATGAGCTTCTCCCCCTCCTTCACGGCGGCCTGCACCGCCGGGTCCATTGGATCGGCGACCTCGACGCCCAGGCCCCAACGCAGCCCGATCACCAGTCGCCGCCCCGCCGGAAACCAACGCATGCGATACAAGAGCGTGGCGTCGTCCCCGGCGACCAGGTCCACGGCGGTGCGGATCGCGTAGTCGCGGCTCGCCGCTTCGTAGGCCCGCTCGACGGGATTCATCGCCATGTCCGCGTCGGGCGCGGGACCGGGAGCGGCTACACTCGCGATGGGCGTCTGGGCCGCGGCCGTGTGCTGCGCCGCGGGGCCTTGGGCGCCCTTTCCGGCGGCGATTTGTCGCTGCTGCGGCCCTGCGGGCGCGGGCTCCTTCGGCCTCTCCGGACCTGCGGCCTGGTCGTCCTGGCGCCCGGCAAGGTAGTCGGCCAGGAAGACCGTCCCCAAGGAGCCGAGGCAAATCGCCGTTCCCGCTAAGAGCGTCAGACACGCCTTGCGGGTCTTTTCCCACTCGCTCATGAAGTAGTAGAGGTCCAACAGTGGGATCAGCACGAAGATGCCGGGGCCGGAGCGCTGGCGCATCGCGATGAGGGCCTCCCAACCCTTTCCGGCGAGGATCAGGCCCACGCCGCCGGTCCAGAAGAGGATCCAGCCGATCGCGGCCGCCGCCTTGGGCAACGCCGCAATGACCAGGCCGAAAAAGACCAGGGAGCCGATGGCGAAGATCGCGATTCCCGCCTGGAGCGGAATCCGCACGATCTCCCGCCTCGCGCGGCGGCCCGTGCCCAGCCACGTCCCGTCGCTGGCCCAAACGCCGCCCGCGTAGAGCGACGAAGTCGTGCCGACCGTTTGCCCGCCGTCGAGCGTCGCCCCGGCCGGCCCCAGCGTCTCGTCGAGGATGCTTGCCAGCGGTTCGGGCTTGACGGGCTCGGGGGCTTGCGCCGCGGCGGGTTTCTCTCCCGGCGCGGTAACCCATTTCTCGCATACGGGACAAGCCAGCGTGCGCCCGGCAAACTTGTCGGGGGCCCAGAACTCGGTCTTGCAGTGACCGCACTCGCAGCAGATCGGCATGACGGACTCGGCGCGCCTGGTTGTCCCGAAGAACCTCCGTTCAGAATACACGCCCGCCGGCCGCCAGTGCAAGGGCGGACCGACTGCCGAGTGCTCAGCACCCCATGCCCGGCCTGGCCGTCGCCCGGGGCCCGGGCAAAAGGTATAATCGCCCACGGCACCTGCGCCCGCGGAGGGACCCCATGAACAAGCGCGAAGTCGTGCGATTGGCTTTGGAGGCGAAGCGCCCCCCTTACGTCCCCTGGTCGCTCGGGTGTACCAAGGAAGCCGTCGAGAAACTCCAGAGGCACTACGGCTGCGACGACCTGGAAGTCCCGCTGGACAACCACTTCGTGAAGCTCGGCCGCGACATCGGGCTCTTCACCGGGATCGGCCCCAGCCGCGTCCGCGACGTCTTCGGCGTGGTCTGGGACCGCTCGATCGACAAGGACATCGGAAACGTCGTGGGCCAGGTGCTGCCCGAGCCGACTCTGGCGGGCTACGACTTCCCCGATCCGCTCGACCGCCGGTTCTTCGAGGACGTCCCCGAGCGGATCGACCGCTATCCCGACCGCTTCCGGGTGTTTCAGATAGGTTTTTCGCTCTACGAGCGGGCGTGGACGCTGCGGGGGATGGAAGCGTTGATGGCGGATTTCCTCGATCACCCCGGTTTCGTCCACGGGCTTCTGGACCGGATCGCCGACTACAACGTCGCCCAGGTCCGGGAGGCCCTGAAGCACCCGATCGACGCGGTCTACTTCGGCGACGACTGGGGGCAGCAGCGGGGGCTGCAAATGGGTCCGCGGATCTGGCGCGAGTTCATCTTGCCGGTGCTGCGGCGGATGTACGGGGTGGTCCGCGGGGCGGGCAAGTGCGTGATGATCCACTCCTGCGGCGACGTGGACGAGCTGTTCGACGACCTGGTGGCCGCGGGGCTCAACTGCTTCAACCCCTTCCAGCCGGAGGTGATGGACGTCTACTCGCTCTTGCCACGGTACCGCGGGCGCCTGGCGTTTCACGGGGGGATGTCCACGCAGCGGATCCTGCCGTTCGGCACGCCGGAGCAGGTGCGGACCGAGACACGGCGGCTCTTGGACCTGGGCCGCGAGGGCGGCTACATCTTCGCCCCGGCCCACGACGTCGAAGGCGACGTCCCGCTGGAGAACATGCTGGCGATGATCGAGGTGCTCCAAGGGCAGCGGGGATACCGCCGGTGACCTAGCACAGCAGGCCGGAAAAGGTGACAGGCACCTTTTGTGCGAAGCACCCTTCGGGCCTTTCAGG
>CAYGZI010000354.1:0-6542 GCA_964354245.1 uncultured Planctomycetaceae bacterium | reverse complement strand
ACGACCATGTGGTTGCCAAGTTGCGGCTAGCGTGACTTTGCAAAACTCCAGTTCTCATTTCCCATTCCGTATCGCTCTATCGGGACCGCGACCGCCGGTCGCGGCTTTATGCGATCGGGGACTTGTGACACCACGGGCAATCGGGTCCCAGGGCGGCCAGGGCGGCCAGGGCCAAGGCGTACGGCGAGGCGCCGTCGCGGAGCGACTTGCCGCACGCCGCCGCAAGCCATTCATCGGCCGCCTTGGGCCGCTCTCCCTGACCGGCCAGTCCGATCAGGGCGTAACTCAGCGAGGCCGTGGTCGTGGGCTGGGAGAGCGCCTTGTGCAGGTAGTCGATCGCCCGGCGGGTCTCGGCCTCGGCGCTGGTTTCGCCAACCAGCGCGGCCAGCGCCAGACCCGTTGGCTGCACGTGGGCCCGCAAAGGCGTGCCGAAGACCACTTTGTTCCCACAGTTCCAGCCGCCGGATGGCACAGCGCGGTCCCGCAGAAGCTGTACTGCCGTCCGAGAGCGATGGTGCGATTGGAGGCCGGCGGCCTTGAGGGCCAGCAATTGGATTGCGGTGGGCTCGACCCAGGATGCGCTTCCCTCGGTCCACGCCCACGCTTGCAGCGACATGTCGTGGCCCAACAGCGGGGATTGCGGCAAGGCCCGGCCCTTGGTGGCCAGGACCCAGCGGAGCGCGCGATCGGCCGCGGCCGCCCACGCTTGCCTGCCGGCAAGCAGCGGCACACCGGACAAAGCGGTGCGCCAGGCAAGCACGGCCCATCCGGTCGCCCAGCCCGGCCCTTGCTGCGAGGCATCGATGGGGACGCTTCCGTCGGCCGACTGGATCTCGGTCAGCCAGCCAAGGGCCGTCTCCGCAGCCGCCCGATTTCCATGCGCCAAGAGGGCCATGGCAGCCAAGGCCGTGGGCTCGGTCGCCGGGGGGACATCGGCGCGGTAGCCGCAGCAAGGCCGCGCGGCCAGGCACGCAAGTGCTTCATCGAGCCAGGACATGCCACATCGCCCCGGGGGAACGAAAGGGCCGGATATGTCAAGCGTAGCTCACAGGGGTCAGGGGGTGGTGGGTGACGGGTGACGGGTGACGAGTGGCGGGTGACGGGTGGCGGGTAAAGGCTTGAGAGATTCCCGTGGGATTTGACTGTTTGGGTCCTGCGACTGATTGACCGGGCGGAGAATTCCGAGCGGTGGGGCCGTTTTTGATTTGACAAGCCGCCGGCGTGACCTAGCTTTCACATTAGAGGTCCATCGCGAGGCCCTAGAAACCTCGGGATGGCACGGCCCAGTGGCCGTGTGGAAATTGAAGTTCCCTTACGCCGGAAAAAAAGCTTGTCTTCCCGGCGAAACCATCGTGGGAACAAGGGCCTGTAGCCTCATATCCTCGACAAAGGCAAACCGGCCGTAAGGCCGGGACGCAAAGCCAAGGGCCGGCCGGGTCCATCGGCCGGCAGCCTGGTTGCCGAAGGGATCGTTTCGACGGCAAGTGACGAGGAGGAGGCAAATCGTTTGTGGTAGGGCTCCGCAGGGTACGGTGCAGGCCAGCGCCGGCGATTTCCGCCGGCGACGCACCCGAAGGAACCCGTAAAGTTTAGTTCCGGTTGGCCTTCCGGGCGAATTTTCGTTGGCCCGGGGGACAAATCGAAATGGAGGATTCCCATGAAGTCGCTTGCTAAGAAGTTGCATCGTTTCCTCGTTTCGGAGGACGGCCCCACCGCAGTGGAGTATGCCGTGATGCTGGCCCTGATCGTGATCGTCTGCTTGACGGCGATCCAACAGCTCGGCCAGCAAGCCAACACGACATTCACCGGCGTTAAGGACGGCATTGCCGCTGCCACCACCTAGCGGTGCCTGCGCGCGGGCGTTTGCCTGCGCGGGTCAACTAAGTCCGTCCGCAAACGTCTGACGACGCGACCGGAAAAGACGCCCCCTCGGAGCCCGATGTGCGGTCCTCCGAGGGGGAATTTTTTGAGCTAGAGTTGTATTGGCGGGGCAGCGTTGGGACGCTGCCCAGAGACGGCAAGGCAGGACGGGAAGCGATGTATCCGACAATGACCCCCGAAATGCTCCACGGCGCGGCCCAAGCGGCGATGCTATTCTTCACCCTCGTGGTCGCGGTGTTCAGCGCGATGTTCCTGACCCGGGCGTGACCGTCTCGCGGCGGTGCCCCCGCGGCCAAACCCTTTTTGCGCAGGACTCGGTGCTTCATGTCCTCTGTTACCGGCGCTATCGCCCAAAACTGGCCCGTATGGCTCGTCAGCGCTCTGCTGGTGACCGGAGCCGTGATCGACGGCTGGAAGCTGAAAGTGCCCAACTGGCTCACGTTCCCCATGGTGATCGGGGGCTGGATCTACAGCACGGTGGCGTTCGGCTGGGTCGGACTCTGGTGGAGCTTCCTGGGGACGGCCGTGGGCCTCGGATTGCTCCTGCCGGCCTACGCGATCGGCGGGATGGGAGCCGGGGACGTGAAGCTGTTGGCGGGCGTCGGGGCGTGGGTCCACGGGACCGTGACGTTCTACGCGTTTTGCGTTTCGGCGGTCATCGGGGGAGCCATCGCCGTCGCGATGGTTCTGTACCGAAGGAAGTGGGGCCAACACCAGGCCCAGTTCATGGCGATTGTCACCGAGATCATGACGATCCGCGATCCGAACCAGCTTGCCGCGATGGCGGCCGAGCGGAAACGCTCGATGATGCTCTTGCCCTACGGGATCCCCATTGCGCTGGGGTCCATTGCCTACTTCGTTTGGACGGGGATGCTCCTATGAAATCGCCTATCATGTATAAAGCCCGTAACCTACCAGACCAATTCCCCTCGGAAGAGACTCCCGTGACGCCAATCGTCGCGCAACGCGGTTTCACACTGGAGAAACTTTGCCGGATATGCCGAAGAAAGCGTCGAGGTGTCGCGGTGGTGGAGTTTGCCGTGGTGGCGCCGCTCTTCTTCCTGCTCGTCTTTGGGATGATCGAGTTTGGACGCATGGTGATGGTGCAGCAGGTCATCACGAACGCGTCCCGGGAAGGGGCCCGAATCGGGGTCCTCGACGGGGCGACCACCTCCGACGTGACCAACGCCGTGAACAACTACCTCACGAGCGCCTCGGTGCATGGTGCGACTGTAACGGTCGCTCCGAGTCCACCTAGTTCGGCCGGTTATGGCGCACCGGTCACGATTACCGTGTCTGTCAGTTTTAATCAAGTGAGCTGGCTCCCGTCGCCAATGTTCTTAGGCGGACAGAATCTGTCCGCCGTTACGGTTATGCGCCGGGAAACAATCCAGTAGGAGGAAAGGGAATCGCCGCTCAGGAGACCGTGCGTCGCGCGCCGTGCGGATCGTGAGCAGATTGCCACTCCATCGAGGTGCGGATTATGCGAGCCAGGTCCTTGTTCCTGTTGCTGTTGGCGCTGGGCTGCGGGTTGGTGGCCTCGATCGGCATCACCCAGGTGATGGCCAGGCGCGACAGCGGGCCGGCCGACACGGGCGAGAAACAGACCATTCTCATCGCCAAAAAAGACATCCCGATGGGCGAGCCGATTTCGGCCGCGGTTGTGAGCCAGGAATCGCGGCCGGCCGCTTACGTCCCCGCGGGGGCGTTTGCGAGCCTGGCGGACGTGGAAGGCCGCCGGGCCAAGACCAGTATCCCGGCCAACACGCCGATCACCGAAATCTTGCTCCGCGGAAAGGGCTCGGGCGACCAACTGGCCAGCGACGGAATCCCTCTCGGAAAGGTCTTGGCCACCGTGAAAGTAGAGGCGCAAACGGCCGCCGGCAACCTGATCCGTCCGGGCGATTGCGTCAACGTGCTCGTCTACGTCAAAGCGGACCCCATGCGCGGCATCGTCAAGACGGCGATCCGCACCATCCTCCAGAACGTCCGCGTTTACGCGGTCAACGACGTGTACGACATGTCCTCCACGGCCGGCGACAAATCGCTCGTCGCGAAGACCATCTCGCTGATCGCCTCGCCCGAGGAGGCAGAGTTGATTACCTTGGCCATGGAGTTGGGGAACGTCCGGCTGGTGTTGAGAAGCCCCGAGGATAAGGAGATCAAGTCGCTCGCGGGGCACGACGCCCGCGAGTTGTTCGGGGAGCCTTCTCTCGGCGGCGACCGGTCCCGGTCGCCGGCGGACGTGGCCGGGATTCTGAAGGACCTGGTCGCGCCCAAGCCGCCCCCGCCGCTGCCGGTTGCGACGGCTGCCGCGGAAGAGCCCAAGACCTTCACCGTGCGGGTCTTGGCGGGAAGCCAGGTCACGGACGTCGTGCTGGAGGCCCCGCCGGAGTCTAAGGGGTCGCGGGCACCGGGCCAGTTTGATTATTGGAAGATCGGCTCCCCGCAGCCGACGTCCAATGCCGCACCCCATGCGGGCCCGCCGACAGTGCCCCCGCTGGTCGGGCCGGCCGTGGATCAGCCACCCGCCGAGCCTCCCGCCGCGGAGGGCGGCAAGGCCGGCAAGGGAGGGAAGGCAGAGGTGAAGCCGGACAAGAAGGAGACCCAAGGAGATAAGGCGAAGTCCTAGACCGTACGGCCGTCGCGGCCCTCGGTCAACACGGATGGGTTCGTGCGTTTCCAAACGCTACGGATGGGTTTGCAGAATGCAAGGAAGTGCAAGGATGTCCAATCACACTCTTCGCCGGCGGTCTCTCCGCTGGGTGCTCGTGAGTTCGGCTTGGTGGCTTTGGGCGTGCGGTCTGGCCGTGCCCCAGGAGGGCCCACCCGCCAACCCACCCGCCAACCCACCCGCCAACCCGTCCATCATCCACAAAGTCCGGACGGGCGAGAAAATCAAGATGGTGGTCAACACCAGCCAGATTCTCACGCTGGAGTTGCCCATCCCACAGGTCTTGGTCCAGAACCCGGACCTCTTGACGGCCAGTCCGGTCTCGCCCACGCAGATCCACGTCGTGGCCCGGAAACCGGGGGTCACGCAGATCAACCTCTGGGATGAGAAGAACCAGATCTTCACGATCGACGTGGTCATCGTGGGCGACGCGCGCGAGCTGAAGGAACTCTTGACTTCCCAGTTTCCCGGCGCGTCGATCGACGTGGTCCCCGTGGGCAACGCCGCCTTGATCTCGGGATTCGTCGATCGCCCCGAGGACCTGGAGCGCATCAAGGCGCTGGCCGAGGAGTATTACCCGAAGGTGATCATGAACATCACCGTGGGCGGCGTCCAGCAGGTGCTGCTCCATATCAAGGTCATGGAGGTCTCGCGGAGCAAGCTCCGCACGATGGGATTCGACTTCGCGCAGATCTCCAGCGGGAACCTCAACACGCTGCTCCGCTCCGGCGTCGGCGGCCTGGTCGCCGTGCTGACCAAGGAGTCGGCCTTTCCCGGGAATCCTCCGATTTCCGCCAACACCACTTTCCAATTCGGCGTCGTGGACGGCAGCAACGCCTTCTTCGGCGTGCTGGAGGCGCTGTGCCAGTCGGACGTTGCCAAGATCCTCTCCGAGCCCAAGGTGGTTGCCGTGAGCGGCCGCCCGTCGTACTTCAACGTCGGCGGCGAAATCCCCTACACCGTCTCTCAGGGCCTGGGGGCCGTGGAGATCGAGTGGAAAAAGTTCGGCACCAGAATCGACTTCGTGCCCATCGTGCTGGGCAACGGCCGCGTGCGTTTGGAGCTCCGCCCAAGGGTCAGCGAGATCGACCGCTCCCATGCGGCAGTCCAGGGCGTGCCCGCCATCAAAGAGAGCGTTGTGGACACCGCGGTCGAGCTGGGGGTCGGGCAGACCCTGGCCATCGCGGGACTGGTCCAGACCCGCAGCGAGGCCCAGACCCGCGGCCTTCCTTGGGTCTCCGACGTGCCGTATCTGGGGGCCTTGTTCCGCCGCGTCCACACGGAGAATAACGAGATCGAGACGCTGATCCTCGTCACTCCCCAGTTCGCCGAGGCCATGGACCCCCACGAAGTGCCCCAGTGCGGCCCCGGCATGAGAACCGCCAGCCCGAGCGATTGGGAACTGTACATGGAGGGGCACATCGAGGTGCCCAATCCTTGCCCGCCGTGCAACAACGGGTCCTGCCCGAAGCACGGAGCACAGGCAGGCCGGCAGCCCAACGGCGCCCTTCCGGAAAGCGGCCCGGCTGCGCCCCTGCCCACCGAGCAAGCCTTCGCCCAACGGCGGCCGGCGGCAGTGGCCCGAGGCCCCGGGGCAGGAGCAGGGCAGCGGCCCGCGCCTTCTCGCCCGCAGACCGCAGCCGCCGTTGGCCGCCAGCAGCGCGACGGTTTGCCGGGCTTCATGGGACCGATTGGTTATGACGTCACGGAATAGTGCCTTGTAGCGTAACCTGAGCGCGACGTGCGCGTTTTCGGCTAATGGCTATCGGCGATCAGCTTTCAGCAATTCAGTTTAGCCTCTGACCTTCCGAAAGCTGACGGCTGATAGCCGATCGCTGAGAGTTGATGGCTGACGGCCGACAATCGAATCCGCACCGATGAGCAACGTCCTTAGACTGGCGATCGTGGACCCCAACGATTCTGCGCGGGAATCGCTCAAGGGGATGTTGTTGGGGTTGGCTTGGATACTGTTTCTGGAAAGGTGTTT
>CAYGZI010000353.1:0-6542 GCA_964354245.1 uncultured Planctomycetaceae bacterium | reverse complement strand
CGCGATCCAAGGGCCCGCGAGTGGTGGCACTCGGGGGGCCCGCGAGTGGTGACACTTGGCCGCTGATAGCTGAAAGCTGATGGCTGAAAGCCCCCTCTTTCACGGACGACCCTACCTCTGTTGAAGGTATTGCTCGATCACTTCCGCCTTGCGCACCAGGTACGGGATGTGCTGCTCGGTGACCTCGATGAAGTGGGCGATCGCCCGCATGTGCTGCTCGAACTCCTCCACGAACTTCTTGTTCTCCTGGTCGCGCCACGTCTTGCCGAGGCCCACCAACTGGCCGCTCAGGGCGGTCATGCGGTCGCGCACGTCGGTGTTGAACTTCTTCAGGCTGGCGGCAAAGCGCCTCAGCTCCTCGGGATCGACGATTGCCTGCGGCATGGAACTCCCCGCGCGAACAGTTCAGCCAAGAAGAAAAGCCGTAAACCGGCACGCGCCAACCAGGAGGGCAGACAGGAATGTCTGCCCTCCTGGCCGATATCTGAAGTGTACGCCTAAGGCACGGGGCGTGCAATCACGGTCCTGAACCGGTATACCGTGACCTGCGCATATTTCTCGCCGGGCCGCAGCAGCGTGGTCGGGTAGCTCGGCCGGTTGGGCGAGTCGGGATAGTGCTGCGTCTCCAGACAAAGCCCCCGCCGGTTCCCCGAGTAGAACTGCACGCCGGGCTGGGTAGTCAAAACCTCCATGACGCGGCCGCTCTTGGGCTCGACCACCCGGGCGGCCAGCGACATCTCCTTGCCCGGCTCCTTGCTCAATATGTAGCAGTGATCGTAGGGGCCCTTAAGCTGGTCCAGGCGCGAGCCGATGGTCCTCGGCGCGGTGAAGTCCATGGGGGTGCCCTTGACCGGCTTGGGATCGCCCAGCGGGATCAGTCCGGCGTCCACCGGCAGGTACTGGTCGGCATGGATCGTCACCAGGTGGTCGAGCACGTCGCCCACGCCGCCGGCGAGGTTCCAATAGGCGTGGTTGGTGAGGTTCACGTAGGTCGCCTTGTCCGTGGTGGCCTCGTAAGCCAGCTTCAACTCGCTCTGTTCGCTCAGCGTGTGGCGCACGGTCACCGCGAGATTGCCGGGATAGCCCTCCTCGCCATCGCGGCTGAGGTAGGTCAATGCCACGCCCACCCACCCGTCGCCCTGAATTGGCTCGGCCTTCCATAACACGCTATTGAAGCCGACCTTGCCGCCGTGCAAGTGGTTCGGGCCGTTGTTGCGGGCCAGCGTGTACTCCACGCCGTCGATGGCAAAACGGCCCTTGGCGATCCGGTTGGCGTAGCGCCCGATCGTCGCTCCCAGCGGGCTGCGTCCGGCCACGTAGCGATCGAACGTATCGGGCCCGAGCGTGATGTTGGCCACCTGGCCCGCCCGGTCCGGGACTTCGACCGAGGTGATGGCGGCGCCGCGGTTGACCATCTTCACGCGCAGGCCGTTGGTGTTGGTGAGCGTGTAGAGATCGACGGCCGTGCCGTCCGGCATGACGCCCCATCGCTCCTTGGTGACGCTCAGCCGGCCCTTCTCTTTAGCGACGGCGGGAACGTCGGCCCCTTGGGCAATGCCCGTGGCCGCCGCGATGAACAGAGTGACGAGCAACGCGGATACTGGACGATGCGATCGCACGGTCGGTTTCCTCCTTTGCAGACACGTACACCAAGACCGCGACCACCAGTCGCGGCTTTATGCCACAGCGCGACCAACGGTCGCGGCTTTATATCGAGCGTCCCGCTGCCCGGTTCAACAGTGCCTTGGCGCGGGCGGTCACGTCCGGATCGCCGCCGGCCTGGAGCACCTGCTTCATGGCTTCGGCGACGGCTGCCGGCTCCTTCTGGGCGATCTTCTCGGCAATCGAGACGGCGGCCTTGGCTGCATCGGCCTTGAGACCGGCGCTCTGCAAGTGCGGGACCACCAGGGACAGGCCCTCCGCGCAAGGATAACGTCGCAGCACCTCGATCACGAGCTTCCTTTCGTCGTCCCGCTGGCAGAGCTGCGATGCCTCGCGGCACATGGCGATCCGCTGCGCAAGGGGGACGTTGAGCTGCCGGGCGATGCGGAGGTAGCCGCGCAGGGCGCGGGTCTTGTACTTCGCGTCGGCCGCGGTCTTGGCCGCGTCCAGGAGGGCGGGCGCCGCATCCGCCGTCATCCAGTCGCCCAAGAGCCGCGTGCCCACGTCTTGGATCTCCGGAGCGGGGTCTTTGGCCGCGGCACCGACGGCCGCGAGGGCCTTGGCACCGCCCATTGCGCCGAGGATTTCCAGGAAGGCACACTTCACGGCCACGGGGGCCTGCGGCATCGCGGCGATCAGTTTCTCCGCGCAGGCCTCCCGGTCCGCCATCCGGGGACACGCCGAGCGCAGGGCCACTTCGGCCGCCTTGGCCTCGTCCGCCTTCTGAGGACTGGTGGCCCGGGCGATCAGGATGGGAAGGTCGCTAAAGGCGATGGTCGACCCCAAGGCCGTGATCGCGGCAACGCGGACCTGGCCGTCGGGATCGTCGGCGGCCTTCAGCAGAGCAGGCGAGGCGGCCGCGATCCGCCGCTCGCCGGCAAGCTGGATCAGGACCAGCCGGGCCTTTCCCTGGACTTTGGTGAGGCGGGCGGCCACATCGTCGTCCACGTCCTTGCCGGGCAGGTCGGCCAGCGCGGCCACGGCCGTCTGCGACAGGTCCTCGTCGGCGGCCAGCGCGGCCTCCAGGAGCACGGGCACGCAAGAGGCATTGCCCAACCGCGCCAACACGCGGATCACAACGATCCGCGCCCTGTCGGGGCCGCTGGCAGCCGCTTGAAGCAACGCGGGCAGGGCCGCGGCGTCGCCGCGGTCGGCCAAGGCGAGGGCCAGCAGGCCCTGCCGGTCCGGCGCCGCCCGGCCCAGCTCGGCCACCAGCGCATCGGTCGCCTCGCGGCCGGGAAGCTCGCGGGCCGTGCGGAGTCCGACGGCCAAGAGGGCCTTGTCGGCCGACCTCAACTGCTCGACCAGGAGCGGGATTCCGGCCGACCCGCGGGCGAGGATCGCCCCGCGCGTGGCTTCGATAACGCGCGGCTTGGGCACGTCGGCCTTTCGCACGAGGTCGTAGAGCCTGACGGCCTCGGCGCGGTTGCCTTGGGCCAGGAACTTCTCTGCACAGAGGGTGCAGCCCTGGGCAATCGCCCCGCGGACCGCGGGGGGCGCGCCGGCCAGGGATTGCTCCAGGGCCTTGGCAGCGGGGGCGCCGCCGATGCGGCCCAGGGCCGCGGCCGCGGCCGAAACCACTTCGGCGTCGGCATCCTTCAGGCGTCCGACCAGAACGCCGGCCGCGCCTGCGTCGCGGCGCACGCCGATCGAATTGATGGCCCCAATGAGCAGCCTACCCTGGAGCTTGCCTAGGGACTGACGCAACGCCTCATCCGCGGACGGATCGGGAATCGCTTCCAGCGCGATCCGCGCCCAGGAGGCAAGCTCGGCGTTGGGCAAGAGCGCCGCCAGCGCCGGGACCGCGTCCTTGCCGCCGTAGACGGCCAGCCGCTTGCAGGCCATGGCCTTGTCGCCGGGCGACGCGTCGGACTGGAGCACGGCGATCAGCTTGGCCTGGGACTCCTCGCCAAGGGACTTTCTGATCGTCTTGGCGTCGCGGGCACGCCCGGCGGCCATCGCCGGACCCGCCGCCGCCACGATAAGAGCACACAACGCGAAATATCGAATCTTCAACCTCACGGTGATTCTCCTTGTAGTTTGTAGGGTGGGACAAGCGCAGCGCCGTCCCACCAGAAGCTCGCTCAGCATATTTGGTGGGACTGCGCTGCGCTTGTCCCACCCTACCATTCTGACCCCCAGTCCCCAGCCCCTAACCCCCAGCCCCTAGCCCGTTTTTTCATATCCTCCACGGCTCGCGCAGGGCCTCCGACCGCAGCCGGTTGGCCTGCTCGTCGCCGATGAACTCGTTTTTCTTGGGATCGTAGGCCAGCTTGCGGTTCAGGAAGATGGCGATGTTGGCGGCGTGGCAGGCGATGTGGGCCTGACATGCCACGTCGGCATTGCCCCGCGGCTGACCGCGCGACTTCACGCAGTTCAGAAAATCCCGCACGTGGAACGTTGCCGGGTAGCCGCCGATCTCGGGGACCTTTCTTCCGGCCAAGAGCGAGGGCGAGCTGAGCACCATCTTGCCGCCGTCGCCCGTCTCCACCCAGCCCGTCTCGCCTTCAAACCGCACGGGGCACGAGCCCAGCGGGAGCCAGCCGTCGTCGCGGATGACGAGCTTGACGCCGTTGGCGTAGACCTCGACCACCTGACCATTCTCCGGCGGATTGTACTCGACCGGGGCGGTGTCGTCGGCGTTATTGGCCCACTGGCAGAGGTCCACGCAATGGGAGCCCCATTCCAGGATGCCGCCGCCGACCATTCCGCCGCCTTTCTCGAAGTTGAAGCCGTCCAGCAGGCGCCGGCTGAACGGGCGCCACGCCGCCGGGCCGAGGTACAGGTCCCAATCCACCTCCTCTTTGGACGGCTCGGGCTCGGCCGGGGCCCAACCGCTCATCCCGGTTCCCATTCCCGCCGGATGGGCGTGGACGGCCTGGAGCTTGCCGAGTTTCCCGCGGCAGGCCAGCTCGCAGGCGAACTCGAAATGCGGCAGGTTGCGCCGCTGCGTGCCTGCCTGGAAGACCCGCGCGTTGCGGCGCATCGTCTCGGCCAAGGCCAGGCTTTGGGCAATGTTCTTCGTGCAGGGCTTCTCGCAATAGATGTCCTTCCCGGCGTTGGCCGCCGCGATGGCGGCCGTGGCGTGCCAGTTCGGACCCGTGGCGATCAGCACCGCGTCGATGTCGCTGCGGTCCAAGAGCTCGCGGAAATCGCGGTACGTGGCGCACTCCTGGTTGCCGTATTTCTTATCGACCGTCTTCTTGACGGCCGCGCGGCGTTGGCCCTTCACGTCGGCAATGGCCACAAACCGGACGTCCGGCTCCTGCAAGAAGCAGCCCAGCACGTAGCCGCCCCGGTTGCCGATGCCGATGCCGCCCATCCGGATCTGCTCGCTGGGGGGCGCAGCGCCGTCCCTGCCCATCGCGGCGGCCGGAATCACCTGGGGGGCGAGGGCCAAGGCGCCGGCCCCTAGCGCGGTCGTCAGAAACCGCCGCCGATGAAGGCGTAGTCGTTGTTCGGACATGTCTCTCTCCTGTCGGTTGACTCCCGGAAGAACCCAAGAACCTCGCGCCCAGTCTACCACACGGCCAATGGCCACGCCATCAAGCCCGGCGAATTGTCTTGTCCTCCACGCACGGGCGGATCAACGGCGGTCTCCCAGCGCAATCGGCGGCTTCGGCTCCAGCGCGGATTATCGCGGTCCCGGGCCGGGGGATCAAGCCGCCCGATTGCGTTGCACGCCGGCCGCGTTCGTGCTACAAACTGACTTTGGGGTGCCCTGAAGGAGAACGATCTGTGGTGAATCGAGCGATGATTCGAGGTGCAACGATCGGCGTCGTGGCGTGTTGGTCCGCAGTTGCCGCTGCGGCTTGTTCGGCGGCTGAGCCCGACGGGCCCAAGCTGCCGATGCAGATCCCCGTTCTGGTGATCAAGTACTTCCCGGTCAAGGGCGACCGGATCGACCGGCAGGTGACCGGCGACTGGGGCGCTCCCCTGGAGGAGACGCGGGAAAAGACCGAGCGGATCACCAAGGAGCTGATCGCCGCGCTCGAAGAGGGCTCGCGGTATCACGGCTACAAGGACCCGGCCGCCAAGCCAAGCCTCGCCTACAAGATCGTCGGCACCGTCGAATACCTCGAGCCGCTCCCCGTCGTCGCCGGGACTTCCCGGCTGACCGACTACCGGAAGATCGTCCAGCGGGAAGGGATCCGGAAGTGGGTCGAAGAGCGGGGCGTCAAGGAGGTCTGGATCTTTGGCTATCATGGGGGCGTGGTGGGCCTCTGGGAATCGAACATGGCCGGCCCGTCGGGCGACATCAGCAACAGCAACCGCGACCCCAACGACCTGCCCGTCCTGAAGACGACCTACACCGTCTACCACTACAACTACCAGCGCGGCGCCTCCGAAGCCTGCGAGAACCACATGCACCAGATCGAGGCGGTCTTGAACTGGGTGGACGGACGCGACCGCACGCCTCCCCAGCAATGGGACAAGCTCCTCTTCTGGGGCAAGTTCGTCGGCAGCGACCGGAGCCACAAGATCGTGCGTCCGGGCTGCGGCTGGTCGCACTATCCCCCCAACGCCCAGGGCGATTACGATTGGGCCAACAAGCGCTACGTCCAGACCGACATCGAGGACTGGCGGCCCGATGGGACCGGAAAGAAGCAACGAATGAACTGCGACCGCTGGCAGGGCGATAGCCTGAAGTGGTTCGTCTACTGGGTGCAGAACCTCCCCGGCGCCCAGAGCGGCCTCACCCACGAGGGCAAACCGCTCACCAACTGGTGGATCTTCCTGGGCGACTTCGACAACGCCCTGAAGAGGCAGATGGGGCTCACGCGCAAGTAGTCTCGGGGGCCGGGCACGATGACCATTCGCTTCAAACTGACGATGGTCTGCATCGCGGTCATCCTGGTGGCCAATTCGGTCCTTTCGTT
>CAYGZI010000352.1:0-6569 GCA_964354245.1 uncultured Planctomycetaceae bacterium | reverse complement strand
TCCACGTGCGGATGCCGCTGCCGCGGATGCGGTAGCGCGGGTTGGCGGCCTCGGGGTCTTTGCCCTCGTTGGGAACGAAGTACGCCGGATCGGCTTCGAAGTTCCCCTTCCGGCCTTGTTTCGCCTTGCTCGGGCTCTCTCGATCCATGCGGTGATAGTGCCGCGTGTAGACCTCGCCGTCGCGCAGGTTGAGGATATAGCGATGCCCGAGGTCCCAGTTGTTGTAGTAGTAGCGGTACTTCAGGCCGTTCGGGTTGAAGCAGCGGTACTCCTCGGCCATCGAGCGGATGGTGTCGCACCCGGTGAGGAAGCCGTTGGGGCCGGTGGAATTGAGGCAGTGGTAGCGGGCGACGTGGCCGGGCTCGCGACGGCCGCCGCTGGCCTCGCAAGCGCCTTCGGCCCCGATGTCCTCGACCCCGGCGACCGTGCGGCCGTCGCAGAGGGTGTAGATGGCCGAGAGCGAATTGTCGTACATGTGGTACTTGCCGTCGTATTGGACCTCGGGCACCGTGTGCAGGCTGATGTCCCAGAACTTCACGTCCAGCCCCATCGCCCCCCAGATCGCGCAGTTCGTCCCGGCGATCGTGCTGCACATGGTGTAGCCGTAATCGTTGAACTGCCGGATCGGATCGGTCAGCTCCTGGCCGTGGAGGATCATGGGCGCAGTCTGCCGGCGGGCGACGTGGTTCCAGTACCATAGGGCCCAGCACTTGTCCTTGGTCTGGTCCCAACGCGAGGTGATGCTGTGGATCATGCTGCCCACGTCCGCGTAATCGGGGTTGGCGTCGGTCACGACCTTGACGTTGCAGACTTCGGCGCGGGCGATCGGCGCCACGCCCGATGCCGCGAGCAAGACGGCGGCGAAAGTCAGTCGTGCGGCTGGTCCATATCCGGGTGTTGCGAACCGTCTCATGGTGTCATTCTTCCTATCCCATAGAAGCGCTGCGGGGCCCAGAGTCACGATCCGGCAGGTCTCAGCTTGAGCCCCCAATCGTCGTCGGACTTTGGCTTATCGCCAGGGAAGCGCGGCAGGGGCGACTTGCCGGCGGAATCCGCGGTGAGGAGGTTCGTCCCGGCGTCGGTCCACTCCCCGGTGCGCGGGTTGAACCATCGGGCCGCGTATTGCCTGCCCGGAACCATGCCGGAGAGGCTTGCCTGGGGAGAGTCCTTCTCGAAATAGAGGAGGAACAGGTCGCGGGGGCCGGTTCGCGCGCAATACGCCCACCCGAGGCAAGTCTTCGGCGGGCCGGCCCGACTGGACGAAAGAAGGTCCACCTCGGGCACCAAGTCCTGGTACTTGGGTCCTTCGGACAGGACGAATCGCTTGAGGTGGCGCATCTGCCCGGCCGAAGGCCAGGTGATGACCTGCCAGATGGGATACTTCGACTCCGGCTCGACCTCGCCGCTCCAGAGCCCGCCCTCCCATCCGCCAGCGCCGTAGACGTGGCCACCAAGCCCGCCGGAAAGCACGCTCCCATACATGGCGGACCGGCAATAGCGGGCCGAGGCGTCGGTGCCGCCCTCCAAGTTCTCCATGCCGTCGTAATACGGCTCTCCGTTGATCGCGGGAACGGGCGGGGACGTGTGAAAGATCTCGGTAAGGAACGGATACACGTCGTGCGTGCGCCGGTTGCCGATCTGGTGAAAACCGAGCCAGCGGGCCCGGTCCACGTGCCCCCAGTTGCGCAGCGACGACGGATTGGAATTCGTCCCCGCCGGCGTGCCGAAAGGCGGTGGCCCATAGGTCTCGATCACCCGGTTGGCCGCCAGGTTCCAGTCCTCGACCGGAATGCTCTGGGCCGGAGTGTCGAGGTGGATCGGGCTCAACAGGCAGACGTTTGCCTGGTATCGGCTCCACACGTATTGGATGTACCGCGTGTACGAATCCGGCCACGGGTAGTACTTCTTCCAACCCTGGCCGATGTCGCGCCGCGCGACCTCGATGAAGGGCACCATCCCGTGGGCGTTGAGGTAGTCGATCTTCTTGTCCATCGCGTGGAAGTAGGCGGGGTTGATCCGCTCCAGGTCGGGGAAGACCGCCTCATAGCCGGGGACCTTGCCGGGAAAGAGAAACGCTCTCCGGCCGGCCTCGTCGGTCATCGTCTTGGCGCTTTGGGTCCCGGCCTGGCGCCACGCGGAGCGGAGCACCGTCCCGTCGGCCATGTTCAGGCCCGCAGGCTGGCCGTCGTTGGCCCAGTTCGGGAAGGCGGCGATGATCGCGACGCAGTTGAACTCCTGCCCGAGGCGATATCGCACATAGTCCTTGAAGCCGGCTTCGGGGCCGAGCGGGCGGGGCCGGTCGTCGTCGCGCCAAGGGAAGCGGGACGTCGAGGCCGCCCACCAGGTGTCGCCCAACAGAAAAAACGGCGTGCCGTCGGCATATTGGAAGGCGTGGCCGTTGGCCGAGGGCCGGATCGTGCCGCGGCGGCAAGGATTGTCTTGCTTCTCCTTCTCGCCCCACGCCACGGCAGTGAGCGACCCGCTCGCGCCGCTCAGACCGGGATCGACGGGACGCGAGCCGCTGCGCCACGTCCATTTGCCCGGCGCCGTCGCCACCACGCGCACGCGGAAGGTGTCGCCCCCGTCCCAAAATCCATAACATCGCTTCTTAAAGCCGGGCCCTTCAAGGTCCACCCAGACCACCGCGTCCGTATACGGGTTGTCGTACCGCTTCTGAGCGCGAAGGACGAGTTCCGTCTTTTCCCAGACGCGGCAATCCTGGGTCGCGGGCGGGACCCTGACCTTTGCAAGATAGATGCTCGTCTTCCCCTCGTGCGACGAGTAGTAGCTGACCCAGAGCAGGTTCTCGTGCCACACCAGGCCCGCATAGCTCGTGTCGCCGCCCGACGGAAGCGCCAGGCACTCGTCCAGGCGCCCGCTCTCGGGATCGACCCAGCAGAGCGACGTGCGCACGCGCCCGTCGTAGAGGCGAACGGCGGCCAGGAGTCGGCCGTCGGGCAGCCGGAGCATGTGCGGCCCGCCGATCTGGCGGCCGGTGTCCTTCCAGGTCCAGTCGCGGTAGGGCGGCTTGGCCGTGCCGAGCAGGCCGGCAGAGGGCTTCCCGTCGCGGCGAAGCAGGCACAGCGCGGTGTCGTCGGGCAGGAACACGATGGAGGTCTCGTTGGGAGAGCCTTCGGCCAAGAGGCTTTCGACGTGCGTCTGGAAATGGCGCCCGTCCTCGCTGCGGTAGAGCCGGATGCTCTTGCCCGCGGCGCAGTCGTAGCCGATGCCCCAGCAGACGCCCTTGTGCCAGGTCACGCGCCAGAGCCAGTAGTCCGGGTCGGCGACCGGCAGGGCGCTAGTCCACGTGCGGCCGTCCTTGGAGAACCAGACGTAGGACTGGTACGTGGTGCGCTGGGGCGAGCGATTTGCCCCGGCGCCGCCGAGCATGAGTACGCCGGCGGGGGTGACGGTGAGCTTGGCGTCGCGGAGGTCTTCGGTCGCCGACGCGATCCGCGCGGCGGACTCCCAGGCAACGCCGTCGGCGGACGCGAGCACGCGCAGCGCGCCGTCGGGCGAAACGTGGCCTTTGCCCTCGCGGAACACGCACCACCACCGTCCCTGGTGCCGCACCAGGTCCGTAAAGGCGTTGTGCGGGGCCTGGTCCCAGATCTTGCGGACTTCCACGAGTCCGGGCTTGGCGGGCTGGCCTGCCGCGGCCGGCATTGCCGGGACCGCCGCAAGAGCGCAGACCGCCAGCAGCCAGGCCGTCTTACCGTTGGGGTTGTGGGCGCAGGTCATCTTCGGCTCCTCCGGGAGGCTCCCAATGAAATCGTCGGCCGGCCCGGGACTCACTCGTCGACGCGGACTTCCAAGTACCGGGCCAGCTTGTGGAAGTCTTCCTCGTGCTCGCCCACGCGGATCGGTCTGGGTTTGGCGCGGAGCTTCTCGCGGACGATGAGCTTCTCGAACGGCTCGTAGAGCAGGGAGAGTTGGCCGGCCACGGAGACCATCACGCCGTCGTGGCCCAATTCGGCCAAAGCACGATAGGCCCCGACGCCCAACTGGCTCCCCAGGATCACGTCGAACGCGGTGGGCCGATGGCAGCGGACCTCGTAGCCGAACTGCAGGCCGACGAACCTCCGCTCTTTGCCGGTGACCTCCTTGAACCTTTCGGCGACAAGGCGGCTCAATCGCCCGGCGAACTTCAGTTGCGAGACCGGGAAGTGGCCGAACGGGTCGGGCTCCAAGGTGCGGAACTCGGATTCGGAGAGGCACTCGCGGAGCTCGGCCAGCGGGAGAAACTCCGCGATCCCTTCGGCCATGACGATCACGCCGAAACGGTTGCCCTCCTTCTCGCGGGCGACGACCGTATCGACGATCCGCTCGACGACGGGGCCGAGGTCGAATATCTCGCGCAGGAGCGGCTTGCCGTCTTGATCGAGCCGCTGGCGGCCGGTTTTCGGGTCAGCGACCGGCTCGGTCGATTTCCAGTCGGCGGGAATGTCTTCCCAGCCGATCACCAGGCTGGCCTCGCCGGCGATTGCCGCCCCGTAGGCGAGCCACCCGGCCTGACGGCCCATCACCTGGGCAATGTAGTAGGTGCCGGTGGAGCGGCTGTCGTTCAGTAGGTTGTAGACCTCGGCGGCCAGCAGCTCCACGGCGGTGAAGTAGCCGAAGGTGAAGTCGATCCCATGGTAGTCGTTGTCGATGGTCTTGGGGAGGTGGACGACGCGGATCCGCTTGCTCCCGGCGGGCAGCCGGTCCTGATAGAGCTTGAACTTGGCCGCGGTGGTGAGCGTGTCGTCGCCGCCGATCGAAATCAGCGCATCCACGCCAAGTGACACGAGTGCGTCGTACGTCGTCTGAAGCGGCGCCGTACACTCGGCGTTGTCCAGGTCCGCCGGCTTTTTGACGAGCTTGCCCGGGTTGGCCCGGGAGGTGCCGATCATGATGCCCTGGCTGTTGCGCGTGCCGTCGAGCGACTTGTGGTCGAGGCGGACGTAGGCAGTCCCTTCCTTGAGCGGGTCCTTGGGGCCGTATTTCATCAGGTGCGAGCAGCCGTTGAGGATGCCGAGCACTTCGATGCCGTTGCGGGAGAAGCAGCTTGCGGCGCTGGCGATGACGGCGTTGGCGGCCGGGGCGGGCCCGCCGGAGAAGAGGATCGCCACGCGGCGAATCGGGGTGCTGGGCTTCGGGGGACTGGACAGCGGCGTTTTCATTGGGGTCCAGGGTTCAGGGTCCAGGGTTCAGGGTTCAGGGTTCAGGGTTCAGGGTTCAGGGATTGGGGATTGGGGAGCAGAAAACATCGGTAGTCCGCAGTCAGAAGACAGGAGTCAGAAGGGAAGTCTCCGCATTCATCCTTCATCCCTCATCCCTCATCCCTCATCCCTCATCCCTAGTCTTCAGCTCGGCCAAATGCGCTCGATGAACGTGGTGTCCACGCGGGCCTCGATGAAGGCGGGATGATCGAGGATCTGCTCGTGGAGCGGCACGGTCGTCTTGACGCCTTCGATCCGCAGCTCGCTGAGGGCTCGCCGCATGACGGCGATGGCCTCCGCGCGGGTCGGCTGATGGACGATCAACTTGCCGATCATCGAATCGTAGAACGGGCTGACCGTGTAGCCGACGTGGACGTGGGAGTCGAACCGCACGCCGAACCCGCCGGGCGGGTAGATGCAATGAATCGTGCCCGGGGAAGGGCGGAACCCCTTCGACGCGTCCTCCGCATTGATGCGGCACTCGATCGCCGCCCCGCGGGAGCGGACGTCTTCCTGGCGCAGCGGGAGCGGCTCCCCGGCGGCCAGGCGAATCTGGGCCTTGATCAGGTCGATCCCGGTCACCATCTCCGTGACCGGGTGCTCGACCTGAATGCGGGCATTGACCTCGATGAAGTAGAAATGCCCGTGGCGGTCCACGATGAACTCGACGGTGCCGGCGTTGGTGTAGTTGGCGGCCTTGATCAGGCGGACGGCGGCGTCGCACATGGCGCGGCGCACGGAATCGTCCAGGCGTGGGGCAGGACTCTCCTCGATCAGCTTCTGGTGGCGCCGCTGCATGGTGCAGTCCCGTTCCCACAGGTGGACGACGTTGCCGTGGGCGTCGGCCAGGACCTGGACTTCCACGTGGCGGGGATGCTCGACGTACTTCTCCAGATACAACTCGCCGTTGCCGAACGCGGCGTCGGCCTCGGCTTCGGCCTGCTTGATCGCGGCCGGCAGGGCCTTCTCGTCCAGCGCGACGCGCATCCCTCGGCCGCCCCCGCCCGCCGCGGCCTTGACCAGCACCGGGAAGCCGATCTGCCGGGCAACGGCAATCGCTTCCTGCTCGTCGCGGATCAGGCCCTCGCTGCCGGGGACCGTGGGGACGCCGATCTGTCGGGCGAGGCTTCGGGCGGCGTTTTTATCGCCAACCAAGGCCATGGCCTCGTGGGGCGGGCCGATGAACTCGATGTTGCAGCTCCGGCAGACCTCGGCGAAGTGGGCGTTCTCGGCCAGGAATCCGTAGCCGGGGTGGATCGCCTGCACGTTGCCGATCTCGGCGGCGCTGATGACGCGGTCGATCTTGAGGTCGCTTTCGGCGGCCTTGTGCGGGCCGATGCAGTAGGCCTCGTCGGCCATCTGGAGGTA
>CAYGZI010000351.1:0-6572 GCA_964354245.1 uncultured Planctomycetaceae bacterium | reverse complement strand
GCCGCGGCGGGTCGTTGAACGCCCAGTGCTTCACCTCGCCCTGCCCGCCCTGCATCACCGCACAGCGGACCTGGCCGTAGATCTTCGAATACGCCTTCAAGTCCCCGGTGGGAAAGTGCAGGTGCGCATCGGACATGCGGAGGCGCGGCTTGATCCGTCTGAAGCACAGCTCCATGTCGGCCCGGGCGAAGCTCAGCGGGTGCGTGACCGGCACCGGACTACCCGCCGGGTCCACCCATTCATCCATTCCCCAGAAATGGGCGCTCCGCACGTCCAACTCCAGGTCGTTCACCAGGCGGGCCACCAGCGGCAGTTGCTCGGTGGGCCCGATCGGGCCGCAGATACCCACTGGGGCGTCGTCGGTCGATTGCCTCCAGGCCGCCACGTATTCCAACGCCTCGGCCAGGTAGAACTCCTCCAGCGTATCGTACATCACCACCTTGAACCCCGGGCGGGAGAGCTTCTCCATGTCCTTGGGGGTCAGCCGGGCGGCATCGGCGAGGATCGCGTCGTCGAGGGTCGTGTAGTCCCACCAGTCGGGGGCAACTTTGCTGATCGGTCGCGGCATGGGGCGGCTCCTGGGGCAAAGGGGATAGGGTTCAGCGTTCGGGGTTCAGGGTTCGGGGTTCAGGGTTCAGGATCTTGTGGTTCAGGCTGGGTTCTCGGCTCGTGGGGCCAGCGGTGAGACGCGTCGTCAAGCTGGCGTTCCAGTGTCCGTTCAAGTCCATTGAGCATCCGAACGCACTCACGGTACCGGTCGCGAAAGCCCTCATAGATTGGCTCCGTGATATATCCCTTGAGCAGCGCAATGTACAAATGATGGATTGTTTCTAGGGCCTCGCCGCGGGCGCGATTGACGCCTTCGATCTTGTTGCGCACATGACGATCGCTGTGCTTCTCCGCGAGGTTTGCCGGCGAACTGTTGGATGAACGGCGGACTTGCGACGCCAGCTCGAACCGCTCTTCCGAGGGCCATGCCTTCGTGAGTCTGCACACGTCGATGTGCAGTTGGCACAGTTTCTGGTACACCTCCAGGTCCTCGACGCGCATGAAACGAACCATGTTCACCGCCTCCAGACCGACCCCGCGCAGTCGGCGTACGACGCCCACCTCCTGAACCCTGAACCCTGAACCCTGAACCCTGAACCCTGAACCCTCCCGATCATAGGAAACCACCCGTGTCCTGACAAGAATCCCGCTATCGCCGGTCGCCAGCCCTACGCTACACTGGACGGCCTATGCTCCAGCGATTGTGGGAACTCGCCCGGCTGTTTGCGAAACTGGGGTCCATCAGTTTCGGCGGGCCCGCCGCCCACGTCGCGCTGATGGAAGACGAGGTGGTCAAGCGGCGCGGGTGGCTCACCCGCGAGCACTTCCTCGATCTTCTGGGCGCGACCAACCTGATCCCAGGACCGAATGCCGTGGAGATGGCCGCCCACGTGGGCTACCATCGGTCGGGCCTGGCGGGACTGCTGGTGGCAGGGGTGGCGTTCGTGCTGCCCGGCGCGCTGTTGACCGGGGTGCTGGCCTGGGCGTACCTCCGGTACGGCGATTTCCCGGAAGTAAAGCCGTTCCTGTGGGGCATTCAGCCGGCGGTGCTGGCGATCATCTTTGCCGCAGTCTGCCGCCTGGCGAAAACGGCAATCCGGGGTTGGCAGGCGGCAGTGATCGGCGCGGCGGTGGCGGCGGCCTCGCTGGCCGGGCTCAACGAGATCGGCACGCTGCTGGCCGGCAGCCTCTTGGGCACGCTCTTCCTCCGCTGGTCGCAGTCCAGTGGGAGTCTGCCGGCCAAACCGACGGCTGGAGCCCTCGCCGGGTGGGGCCTGGCGGCGACCTCGAAACCGGCCGCTGCCGCGCCGATCCTCGCGGCAACTTGCGGCGCGGCCTGCGCCGTGGCCATTACCGTCCCGCTGTGGCAGATCGGGCTCTACTTCCTCCAAATCGGCGCCGTGCTCTACGGCAGCGGATACGTCCTGGTCGCCTACCTGCAGGGCGGGCTGGTGGACGAGCTGGGATGGCTTTCGCAGCAGGAACTCTTCGACGCGGTCGCGGCAGGCCAACTGACCCCCGGGCCGCTGGTGACCACGGCCACGTTCGTCGGCTACCTTCTGGGCAACCGCTCCGGAGCGGCGGAAGCCGTCTTGGGCGCGGCCACGGCCACCGCGGCGATCGTCCTGCCCGGACTGATCCTGGTGGCGATCGTCAGTCCGTGGATCCCCAAGCTCCGCCGCTGGCCCTGGGCCGCGCGGTTTCTGGATGCGGTGGGGGCCGCCTCGATCGGGCTGATGGCGGCCGTGATCGTCGCGCTGGCCCGCACAACGCTGGTAACTCCGCCGATCGACTGGCGGAGCTGGGCGATCGCGTTGGTCTCGGCCGGGGTGTTGCTCGTCTGGCGGGCGCCGGCGGCGTGGATCGTTCTGGGCGGAGCGGTCCTCGGCCGGGTGCTGTGAGCCGCCGGGCTATCCGCTTTCAGGTTGCTGCCGTCCGCTACTTTTGCCTCAGCTCGAAATTCATGAGCTTGGTGCCGGCCGAGGGAACCTCGACCTCCCACGGGGACTTCTGGAACCGGAGCAGGACGGGGTCCAGGACGGGGTTGGGCGTCATTCGGACTCCCATGTCGCTGCTGGGCCCAGTGCTCGGCTGCGAGCGGGTAAAGGCGACTCGGTGCTTGCCCACGAGCGCACCCTTCTTCGAGCCGCTCGGGTCCGGCACCGTGAGTTCATACTCCCCCTGGTCGTTGGTCCTGCCGACTGACGCCGGACGCGGATCGGTGCTCGAATCCGAGACCACCGGCTGGAAGAACACCGCGAGATTGGGCACGGGGTTTCCGTCTAAGGTCACCTTGCCGGACACGGGGACGACCTTATACGGGGCCTTGCTGCAACCTCCGGACAGCGTCCCGGCCACCGCAGCCGCTGCGCAGAACACGCCGACCGTTAACCATCGACGCTGCATGTCTCCCTCCTGACGACAACCGTTGCCTAACGAAACAGACTTCCGAAGTCTCCAAGACTTCGGAAGTCTTTAGCCTCTAGCGAGCAAGGCATCCCGGCGACGGATCACGGCGCCTCGGCCGCTTCCTTGTTGGCGATCGTGCCCAGCGCGAAGTACAGGTTCGAGTCGATGTACTGGGACACCCAGTGGTAGCTTCCATCCACCGCAACGAAGCCCGTCCCGCCGGGGTGAAGGCTGGCAAAGACCCGCTTGCAGGCCTGGTCAGCCGGGTGCGTGCCGGGCGTGCCCCAGCAAGTATCCGGGTCGGTGTCTGACGTCCCATAGTTCGGAATGAAATACCGAGTGTTGTTGACGCAGTTAGGGCCCACCCCGGGAGTCCACGAATCGCAAACCATGTTAGCCACCGAGTACTGTGCGTAGGAATCCGCCCAGAAGGCGCCGCGCTGGGATGTGGACTGCGTCATGTATTCGCCGACGGCGAAGGTATTGGTAAGCCCGTCCCTGACGCTATCCCACGACTCAACCGTGCTTAGCCCATCGGGGTACGGGGCCGAGCAGTAACCGGCTCCTTTGGTCAGCCCGACGATGTGAAACAGGCCCTTCCATCGCTCGGGGAGGACGGTGCCGTCGCCGCCGTTGCCGCCGCACCACCCATTGTTGTCCCAATATGCGTAGGCGTTCGTAGACCCCCCCACGGCTTTGTAGGAGCCGTGGCGATACGGGGGCGGGGCGCCCGGCCCGCTGCCCGGCGCCTCCAGCAAGTTGGCCCATAGGTCGTCCGGACACTGGTAGACTTTCACGATCGCCTCGCGCACGTACTGATTGTCCTTCCAGTCGGGGATGGAACGGTCCGGGTTGTTGGAGATGTTAAGCGCTTCGTTGTTGTACCGGTTGTACAGGGCGTTTTCGAAATAAGGGAGAATAGCGATTGCCCAGTTGACCCAGGTCTGTGGGGTGCAGCATGGCCCCTCGTAGATCGCGCCGGGCGGGAACGTGAGCTTGACGTCGTGGTAGTTTTGCAGGGCCAGTCCGATCTGTTTCAAGTTGTTCCCGCACTGCGTGCGGCGGGCCGCCTCGCGCGCCGCCTGGATGGCCGGCAACAACAGGGCAATGAGGATCCCGATGATCGCAATCACCACCAAGAGTTCAACGAGCGTGAACCCACGCCTACGATACAAGTGCATGGCGAATACTCCTGCATGAGAACGGTCCGGACGACCCCTGAAACGATCCGCCGCGGGCTGCCGAGCCACCGAATCCCACCTCCGTCAATGACGCCTAACCCAACGAGAACCGCGAAATAGCCCATCCCCCAAGGCGCGACCTGGAGCCGACTCCGGGGCTAATATAGTCCACTGTGAAGAGCGTAGCAAGGGTCTGGTTGTGCAAGTAGAGCGTTTTTTGGCGGCGACTCTGGGGGAGTGGAAGAGGGCGCCTGAGGAGCGGCATTTTTACGGTCTATCGAGGCATTCGCTACCCCCAACATGTGGCAAATCCGGGTTACAGACACGGAGTGACCCACCCGACCGGACGTGAGAGCTTGTGAAAAAATGGGGACTGGCTCCGAGCCAGTGCAAAGAAACCTCGGCAAAGCGGCATCCGGCGAGGTGCCTGTCCCCATTTTTTCACAAGCTCTGACCCCGGCGTGTGGTGGTAAAGCGGCCTCAGCCAAGAGTACCCCGGTCACTCCATGAGCGGGGTTGCGGGTCACGGTGTTACCAGCCTAGTGTGTGGATGGGACTTGACATCGCCCCTGCACGCCGCTAAGCCGGAGGGCTGGACTTGGCGCCAGTACCCAAGGAGCATCCATCATGGTCATCTCGCGCAGACAGTTTCTCAAGCGGTCGGCCGCAGCGGCCGCGGTCGGGGTCCCGATGCTCGCGGCATCGCGGGCCTTCGGGGCCAACGAAGAGGTCCGCATGGGGTTGGTGGGATTGGGCGGACGCGGCACCGGAAGCCACCTGCCCGAGTTCTCGGGCCAGAAAGGGGTCAGCATCGCGGCCGTCTCCGATCCGGACCGCTCCCGCATGGGCCCACCGGCCGGGCAGCTCCTGAAACGGTTCGGACGCAAGGTGGATCAGTATCAGGACATGCGGCACCTGCTGGACCGCAAGGACATCGACGCCGTGTCGAACGCGACCATGAACTACTGGCACGCCCTGAGCACCATCTGGGCGTGCCAGCGGGGCAAGCACGTCTATGTCGAGAAGCCGCTGGCGCACTACATCTGGGAGGGCCGCCAGATGGTCAACGCCGCGCGGCGCTACAAGTGCCTGGTGCAGGTCGGCACCCAGTATCGCTCGGTCAAGGGCTACCAGGACCTGGCCAAGTGGCTCGCCGCCGACAACCTCGGCCGCATCCGGTTCGTTACTTGCTTCGCCAACAAGCCGCGACTGCCGATCGGCAAGCGCGCGGAGCCGCTCCTCATCCCGGACGCGGTGGACTTTGACCTGTGGTGCGGCCCGGCCGCCAAGCTGCCCGTCTACCGCAACAATCTCCAGTACGATTGCAGCTTCGACTGGAACATGGGCGACGGCGAGTCGTGCAACCAGGGGGTCCACGAGGTGGACGTGGCCCGGTGGATCCTCGGCTACGCGACCCTGCCGCGGCGCACGATGTCGATCGGCGGCCGCTTCTTCGTCGACGACGCCGGCAACGTGCCCAACACGCAGATCATCTACTACGATTACCCCGGCGTGCCGATCCTCTACGAGGTCCACAACCTGCCGAAGGCCAAGGAGTTTCTGACCCCCAAGGAGCCCAAGAAGTACACGGGCAACATGCCCAGCTTCCGCGGCATGGCGACCGGGGTGTGCGTGCAGTGCGAGGGAGGATACACGCTGGGCACCACCGCCTACGACAACAAAGGAAAGAAGCTCCAGTCGTTCGGCCGGTCGGAGAACCACTTTGCCAACTTCATCAAGGCCGTGCGGAGCGGCCGGCGCGAAGACCTCAACGCCGACGTGCTCGAAGGCCATGTCTCCACGGCCATTTGCCACGTGGGCAACATTTCCTACCGGCTCGGCAAGCCCGCCCCCGTGGACCAGCAGCGCAAGCAGGTCGGCGAAATCGCCTGCTGGAAGGAGATGCACGAGCGGTTGCTGAAGTACCTGGGCGACATCGGCGAAGACCCAGCCACGGCGACGCTCGGGCCGTGGCTGGAAGTGGACTCCGAAAAGGAGTGCATCGAGGACAACGACGAGGCCAACAAGATCGTCAAGGGCTTCTACCGGGCGCCGTATCTGGTGCCGGACCTGTCGAGGTAGCGGACGAAGGCTTCAGAGCCGGGCCGTGTCGGCCCGGTTGAGGCGACGCGAAGGGGGTCGGGAGTCTTTTTCCGCCCGAGTGCTTGCGGTTGACCGTAGAAGGCCGGCGGAAAAAGACTCCCGACCCCTTGCCCGCTTCCGGGTTGTTCCAGCCCACGGGGGTTGGTTCGTCCGCGGCGTTGGGCTAAGATTAACTGTAGCCGCCATGCCGACGGCGTGCTCACCGTGCCTTGCGATTTCGAGGTGAGAAGCTATGGCCAATCCAAGCCGCGTTGCCAACGATCTGGTGACCGTCGAGCAGTTTTGCTGGCTGGTGCCCGACGGCCAAAAGGCCGACCTCATTGACGGAGT
>CAYGZI010000350.1:0-6602 GCA_964354245.1 uncultured Planctomycetaceae bacterium | reverse complement strand
ACTGCCCTTGTGGCAGGAGCCCTACGTCACGTTCATCCAGAACTCGCAGGACCTCTGGTTCGACCAGATGGGCGACGGCAAGCGGGCCGGCGAGCGGGGCTGGGTCGCCCCCGACGGCTCCCTTTGCGACGCGGCCTCGCCCGGCTGGATCTACTACAAACAAGGCGACGGCCGGATCGACATCCACGACTGGGGCATGGAATTCACCGCGGCCGGCGTCGTGCTCCAGGCCGAAGCACTTCTGGTGAGCCGCGACGCCAAGGCCCTGGCCCGCTATCTGCCCAAGCTCGAGCGATGCGCCGATTTCGTCGAGTCGCGCCGCGACCCGAAGAACAACCTCTTCCTGGCCGGCCCCGCCGGGAATCTGCTCGCCCCCAGCTTCGCCGGCTGGAAGAGGCCCGACGGCTCCTACGACAAGGCCTATCTGGCCGGGCTTTCGATCACCTACATCGCCGCCCTGGACCGGCTGGTCGAGCTGGAGAAGATGGCCGGCAATGCCGAGAAGGTGAAGCTCTACTCGGATCGCCGCGACCTGGCCCGCAAGGGGCTGCCGCTCCTGACGACCGACGAAGGCTACTTCATCAAGTCGTTGGATCCCGACGGCACCAAGCACGGCGTCTTCGGCGCCAAAAAGCACGGCTACTTCGAGGCGGTCGTCAATCACGACGCGATCTGCTTCCGCGTCGCCGACGACGCCCAGGCCGAGCGGATCTACCGCAAGATCGCCTCCATCCCCGAGCTGCGGCGCAACGACCTCATCATCACCAATCACCCGTCGCTGGACGACATGTACACGGAGCCCACCGGCCTGTGGGAGTTCGGCCGCTGGGTCAACGGCGGGCACTGGTCCACGTGCGAGGCCCGCATGATCCTGGGCTACTATCGCCTCGGCCACTGCGACGACGCCCGCAAGTCGATGAAGCGGATCCTCGACTACGCCCGGCGCTTCCGCACCGACAACCCGCTGGTGGCCTTCGGCGGCGACGTCTACCAGCCCGGCGAGCCGATCAACTGCGTCTACGACACGTGGGGCGTGCCCGGGGCCTTGATCCGCGGGCTGTTCGAGCACCTCTACACGGCCGAGGGGCTCACGCTGCTGCCGCACGTCCCGCCGGGGATCGTGGAGCTCCAGCAGCGGTTTCCCATCCGGTTCGGCGAGAAGCGGCTTTACCTGATGACCGTCGGCAGCGGGCCCATCACGGCGGTCACGATCAACGGGCAACCGTGGTCCCGGTTCGACGCCAAGGCGATCACCTTGCCGTACGATCAGACGCCGCGCGAGGCCCGGATCCAGATTCTCCTCGGCAATGCCGCGGCCAAGCCGATGCCGAGCTTTGCCGCGGACCCAGCGCTCGCGCCGGCCGAGCCGCTCGACGCAAAGACCCTTGGGGAGGTGTTTCCGGTGATCTCGGCAAACCGGCTGCCGCTGCGGATCGGGGCCTCCAGCGAGGGCGGCAACCGCTTTCTGGGCGACATTGGTCCCTGCCGCGTCTTCAACCGCGCGCTCAAACCCGACGAAGTTGTTGCGCTGGCCCAGGGCGACACCAAGAAGTTGGATAAGGACCCGGGACTGGTCGGACATTGGAGGTACAACCGTGAGCGAAAGGGCGGTTTCCCAGGCAACCAGAGCTCGCAGTTGGCCGCCAAGATCGTGGGCGAGGTGCAGGTCGTGGATTCACCCCACGGAGACGCGATCCGGCTGGACGGTAAGGGCTATTTGGAGGTGTCCAACGATCCGCACCTGAGCCTCACCAAGAGCTGCACGCTGGAGGCATGGGTCCGGCCGGGCAAGCTTCCGCCCGGCGGCGGCCGGATCCTCGACAAGTCCCGCGCCGGCGCCTCCAGCGGCTACCTGCTCGATACGTTTCCCGGCGGCTCGCTGCGGCTGATTGTCGAGTGGGGCACGCTCTCGGCCGACGCCAAGCTGCCGCCTGACCAGTGGACGCACGTCGCGGGCACGGTCGACGCCGACGGCACCTTGGCCCTCTACGTGGACGGCAAACAGGTCGCGTCGCAGAAGTTTGCATCGTCGCCAGAGGTGAGCGGACTGGAGGCCCGCGTCGCACGGCTCCGCCGCTTCTACGGCCAGCTTGTTGCGGCCGGCAAGGAGGATAGTTACGAAGCGGCCCATGCCCGGCTGGCGATCCGCTATCTGGCCACGTGTCAGCGGCGGATGAAGCTCTTGACTGACGGGAAGCTCAGCCGGCTGCCCGAGGAGTCGCAGCACGCCGCCGACAAGTCGTACTTTGCCACGGCGGCCAAGCTCTGCGACGGTCTGGAAAAGGTCTTGGAAGGCTATGCGAAGTCGGCCGAGCCGTCGCGCAAAGAAGTCTACCAGCTTTGGAGTGCAACGAAGCAGTGAACGTGTGGGACAGCCGCCCCCGGCTGTCCGGATGAGGCAAAGTTGTGATAAAGCACAGCCGAGGGCGGCTGTGCCACAGGTCACAGTCCCCCAGGAGAGTGCGACGTTGAAATCCACCCGCAAGATCGGTTCAGCCGTTTTCACTATGGTCGTTGCCGCGGCGGCCGTCTTGACCGGCCGCTGTGCCGCGGCTGAGCAGCCGAGAGTCAAGAACGTCATCCTGTTGATCGCGGACGGCTGCGCAACCGACCAGTACACGCTGGCCCGATGGCACCACGGCAAGCCCCTGCCGACGGACGGCATTCTCGTCGGCGCGGTGAAGACCTATGCGGCCGATTCCGTGATCACCGACTCGGCCCCGTCGGCCTCGGCCTACGCCACCGGCGTTCGCATCAGCAGCAAGGGGATCAGCGTCGGCCCCGGGCCGAAGACCCTCTCGATCGTGCCGAAGCCGCCCGAGGAGTTCCAACGCCGGCCGCTGGCCACCGTGCTCGAAGGGGCGAGGCTCGAGGGCAAGGCGACCGGGATCGTCGTCACTTGCCGGGCGTCGCACGCCACGCCGGCGGCCTTCATGGCCCACACGCCCTTGCGCGACCGTGAAGAGGACATCATGGAGCAGGCGGTCCATCAGAACGTCGATTTGGTCTTCGGCGGCGGCCGGGATTACCTCGTGCCCAAGACCGCCGGCGGCAAGAGGACCGACGGTGACAATCTCCTGGAAGTGCTCAAGGCCCGCGGCTACCGCATCGTCGGCACGCGGGACGAGCTGGCGCAACTCCGCTCGTCCCGGGTGTTCGGCATGTTTGCCAAGGACAACATGGCGGCGGAGATCGACCGCCGGGAGTTCGGCCCGGGCCAGCCGACCCTGGAAGAAATGACCCGCAAGGCGATCGAGCTGCTCGCCCAGCGGCCCGAGGGGTTCTTTCTTATGGTCGAGGGGAGCCAGGTGGACTGGGGTTGCCACGCCAACGATCCGGCCCACATGCTGAGCGACCTGTTGATGTTCGAGCGGGCGGTTCAGGCATCGCTGGACTTCGCGGCCAAAGATGGGAGCACGCTCGTTCTGGCCCTCTCGGATCACAACACCGGCGGGATGTCGATCGGCAACGCCAGCGTCCGCGGCAGCTCTACGCAGATGCCCGAGAAGGACCTGCTGGAGCCGCTCCGGCGCATGAAGCTCTCCGCCCCCGGGATGTGGAAGAAGCTCGGCAAGGACCAGACGCCGGCGAACATCAAGCGCGTCGTCAGGGAGTACTGGGGCATGGCGATCACGGATGCCGATGCCAATCAGATCCTTGCCGTGGCCAAGCGCGACAAAGACACGCCGCAGAACGCCTTTGGCGAGGTGCTCTGCCCCAAGTACACGGCGATCGGCTGGACCACGCACAGCCATTGCGGCGGCGACGTGCCGCTGTTTGCCTTTGGCCCCGGACGGCCGGCGGGGCTCGTGGACAGCCCGGAGATCGGCCGGGTCATTGCCCGGGCCCTCGGCTTGGACCTGGAGAAGCTGACCGAGCGGTTGTTCGTCGATGCGAAGCAGGCGTTTCGAGACGGCAAGGTGACGCTCGACGCTGCGGACAAGCAGAACCCGGTGGTCGCGATCGAGTTCCAGGGGAAGACGGCCCGGCTGCCGGTGAACAAGAACCTCCTGCAGCTCGGCGGCAAGACGGTCGAGCTGGAGGGGGTGGTGGTTTACGCCTCGGACACCGGCAAGGCATATATCCCCGTGCAGGCGGTGCGGATGATCCGCGGCCAGAGCGAGGCATTGCCACCGATCAAGTGAATTGCCGCTCCCGCTACGTGCGGCTGCGATGGAATGGCCAGCCGTCGTAGATCTGGACGAACGGCCACGTCTGCGCTTCGAGTCTGTGCTTGCCGGGATTTTCCTCGATGTACTCGACTCTGCCGCGGACCTGCTCCGGCGTGTAGAGGAAGACCTTGTACGGCCGGTGGGACCAGATGGGGTGGTTCTCGGGGATGCCCGCGAAGAGGCGGAGCCGGGTTCGCGACTCCCCGGCGAAGCGGTTCCACATCGTGAGGGCGTCGTCGCGGTGACGGCGGATGCACAGGTGCGCGTGATTCGAGAGAATCGCGCACGCCCACACGGTATACCGACAGCGGCGAACCACTTCGGCAAATGCCTCACCGATCGCCTGCCGTTTCGTGGCGTCGAACCATACGATCGCGAAATCCAGCCGGGGGCGCGCCTCGCGCCAAAACGCCTGAAGCTCTTCGCGCGGCGGCTGGAGGGGCTTGCGCCCGAAGTGGATCGGCCCCAAGTCGTCGAACTTCTCCTGCCGCAGCTCGTCCGAGCCGCTGCCGCGTGGATCGTTGGGGAGCCAGTGGCCGTAGCCGTGGAGAATCAGGTGGTGGCCGATGATGATCTGCTTGTGAGTCCGCTTCGAGCCGCGAAGAGGCAAGCCGGATTCATCGTCAAACGGTATGGAATCCGAAGTCATTGGAGTCTCCTTGCCACAATGGCGCTGTCGCTGCTTGCCTCTTCGCGGACTACTCTTTCTCCAAACCGTGCTCCTCCAGCTTCTTGTGCAGCGTGTTGCGGTTGATCCCCAGCCGGGCCGCGGCCTGAACCTGCACGTTCCCGCAGGCGGCCATGACTTGAGCGATCAGCTCCCGCTCCACGCGGCTGACAATCTTCGCATACAGGTCCGTTTCCTCAGAGCCGGCCGCGGCCAGGCCTTGCTCGACCAACTCCGCCACCAGCGCATCGAGGTCGCCCGGCCGGCGCCGGCCGATTCGCGGGCCCTTGCGCCCCAGCACCGCATCGGGCAGCAGGTCGGAGGTGATCTCATCGCCCGGGGCCAGCACCACGGCCCGCTCGACGTAGTTTTGCAGCTCGCGCACGTTCCCCGGCCAGTCGTAGGCTTGAAGGTGTTGCATCGCCCCGGGCTCGATGTGCGGCACGTGGCGGTTGTTCTCCTCGTTGTAGAACTTGAGGAAATGGCCGACCAGCTCGGGGATGTCCTCTCGCCGCTCCCGCAGGGGCGGCAGATAAATCGTCACGACGTTCAGCCGGTAATACAGGTCCTCGCGGAACCGCCCCGCCTCGACCTCTTCCGCCAGATCGCGGTTGCTGGCGGCGATCACCCGGGTGTCCACGCGGATCGTCTGCGTGTCGCCCACGCGCTCGAACTCGCGCTCCTGGAGCACGCGGAGGAGTTTCACCTGGAGCTTGGGCGTCGTGGTGTTGATCTCGTCGAGGAAGATCGTGCCGGTGTGGGCGGCCTCGAAGCGGCCGGTGCGGTTGTCGATCGCGCCGGTGAACGCGCCGCGGACATGGCCAAAGAGCTCGCTTTCGAGCAGGTTTTCGCTGAGCGCGCCACAGTTGACGCGGACGAATGGTCGGTTACGCCGCTCGCTAAGGTCATGAATGGCGTGGGCAATCAGTTCCTTGCCGGTGCCCGTCTCGCCTAGCAGCAGCACCGATGCCCGGCTCCGCGCGACCTGCCGCGTGAGGCGATAAACGTCGCGCATCGTGGGGCTGGAGCCGATGATCCCCGGCAGGGGGTCCGTGGGCAAGGTGTTTGGGCCAATGGCCGCCGGCGTACGGATGCTGGAGGGGGATCGGCTCATGGGTGGCGAACTGCCGGGGGACCAGCGTCTCGGCGGGATTCGATCGAGTCGAGCAGCGCGCCAAGCACTTGATGCGTGTCGGCGTCGGCCGTGGCGCTGGCGTTGTAACGGTCGTATTT
Source organism: uncultured Planctomycetaceae bacterium (assembly GCA_964354245.1). Classification (GTDB taxonomy): domain Bacteria; phylum Planctomycetota; class Planctomycetia; order Pirellulales; family Thermoguttaceae; genus CAYGZI01. Next base: position 530 of record CAYGZI010000350.1, on the reverse strand, counting down.
CCTTTGGATTTCGTCCGTCGTGAGCAGCACGCCGTGGACCTGGACACTGCCGTGAAAAGCAGTGGCGGCCGCCCGGCGGCTTTCGATGGGGAACGGGTTCTGGCTGGCAAAGTCGACGAGCGCCACTTGGCTGGCGGGCGTGCCGAGCTTTTCGAACGCCGCCATTGCCTGTTCGATGGCTTTCGTGTGATGGAGCGAGGCCTCGATCACGGGCGCGTGGGAGTGCAGGGAATAGAACTCGCGGTCTCTGCCGAGCAGTTCGGCGAGCCAGGTTACGGCCCGGACGGCTTGGGCGGCCCGCTCCTCGGCGGGAACGAAGTCGCGACCGGCAGCGGCGGCGAGTTGCTCGACGATCCGCTTGACCGTTTCAGCAGAGTGCGGCCGCGACACGGCAATTACCCGCTTGTGTTCCGCGGCGAGACGCTGGGCGTTGGCGAAGCGGCCGTCCGCGGCAAGCAGCGCGATCGGGATGCCGCCGGTCGTGGGATGAATGCGCAATTCGTAAACGACCTGGCGGATTCCGGGCGACT
>CAYGZI010000349.1:0-6608 GCA_964354245.1 uncultured Planctomycetaceae bacterium | reverse complement strand
AGCTGGTAGACGAAGGACCCCAAGGGGCCTTTGTACGGCACTCTTCCTTCAACTCCCTCTGGGACCAGTTTGTCCGGTTTGCCGCCGGAGGGCTGCTGGTAGCGCTCGCCCGAGCCCTGGCCCATGGCCCCCAGCGAGCCCATCCCTCGATACGACTTGAAAACTCGGCCGTGATAGAGGATTCGGGCCCCCGGACTCTCTTCGAGACCGGCGAAGAGGCCGCCGATCATCACGACATGGGCCCCGGCGGCCAGGGCCTTAGTGATATCCCCTGAGTAGCGTACACCTCCGTCGGCAATAATTGGGGTTTTGGTTTCTAGGGCAGCTTCGGCTGCTTGGGAAATCGCAGTAATCTGGGGAACGCCTACGCCGGATATCACTCGCGTGGTGCAGATCGACCCTGGGCCGATCCCCACTTTCACAGCATCCGCTCCTGCTTCAATGAGGTCCTTTGCCCCCTGGAAAGTCGCCACGTTTCCGGCGACGACGTCGATATCCCAGTCTCGCTTGATTCTCCGGACCGTCTGGATCACGTTGGCGGAGTGGCCGTGGGCGCTGTCCACGACCAGTACGTCAACCCCTTTGCGGATAAGGCTTTCCATCCGCTCGTAATCGTGGACTCCAACGGCGGCCCCGACCCGCAGCCTCCCTTGCGCGTCCTTGCACGCGTCGGGGAAGCTCCGCAACATGTCAATGTCTTTGATGGTAATCAAACCGGTCAGCCTGAAATCTTCGTCAACCAGCAAAAGCTTCTCCACCTTTTTTTCCATTAAAATCTTCTCAGCTTCCTCAAGCGTTACGATCCCTGTTACCGTCACCAGGTTATCGCGGGTCATCACGTCACAGACGCGAAGATCCCAGTTGGCCAGGAAGCGGAGGTCCCGGCGCGTGACGATCCCCTCCAAATGGCCATCGGGGCGGGTGATCGGGACCCCGGAGAGCTTTAACTCATCCATCAGTTCCTTGACCTGCTCGACGGTGGCCTCCGGGGGGAGGGTCGCCGGGTTGAGGATGATGCCGTTGGCGCTCCGCTTGACCTTCTCGACCTCTTCGGTCTGGCGTTTGACCGACATGTTCTTGTGGATGATCCCCATTCCCCCCTCTTGGGCCAATCCGATCGCCATGGCGCTCTCGGTGACCGTGTCCATCGGGGAGCTGACCAGGGGGATGTTCAAACGGATTCGCCGGCTGAACTGGGTGCTGACATCGACTTGGGAGGGGAGCACGTCGCTGTAGCGCGGCTCCAGCAACACGTCGTCGAATGTGATCGCCTGGCACTTGAGCTTCTCGGTCATGCGGCTGGCTCCTTCGCAGGACAAGGGCCTCGTGGGGTGGATTGCGAGGGAATCCTGCATTATGGGGCTTCCGGGGCAGAATTCAACCGGCCGGCCGCGCTGCCCCCTTTGGGGGATGGTCCTGCGGACTGCGTCGCCGCGGCGGGCGTCAGCGGCTCTTGAGTCCCCGGCGCGGAATGCGCTTGATCTCGACGGAGTACTCGTCGTCCGGGCTGAAACCGTAGGCCAGCAGTTGGAGCGTGCTTCGGCGGATGAGCCGGCCCTTGGCGTCGCGCTCTTCGGAGGTCTGGCAGATCACGCCCCCCGGCACATCGGTGCAGGTAAACGCCCGCGTGACGATCGATCCCTTGGGATGGCTCGCGACCGTCTCGACGTGAGCGGCGCGTTTTCTCCGCCGCAGGATCTCGCACGGCCGGTCCAGCGAAAGGACATTGAGCGTGGATTGGTTGAGGACTGCGCCGGTCTCCGAATCAGCGGTCGTGGCCTCACGCTTCAGCACGTACGGGGCAAGCGTCGTGGAATAGTAGATCTTGGTTGTGGTCTTGCTGTTGGGACCCGCGCTCTCCAACTTCTCGACGCGGCTGGGGACCCTGAGACCGTCCAACGCGAGTTCGGTCTTCCCCAAGTCCCGGACGACGAGCTTTCCGCCCGTCAATTCGCCGTGAAAGCCCTGTTTGACGGTCTGGGGCTCGGCGTCGCGCTCCTTGCCGGCGACCTCGACTGCGGCCTCGACGCGGAGGGTCACTCCGTCGGGTTCGACGCTCTGGAGCGTCGTCTTGGTCTCGGTCACGCTCGTGTTGGCGACCGCCCCGCGCTCGTCGAAGCTCTCGGTAATGACGCGAGAGTACCTCCACGCCCCACGATCGAACCGCCCCCACGGGTGCATCTCGCGCGTGATGCCGGTCGTCTGGGCCCAACTCGACTCGGGGCCGCAGACTGCCCCAAGGCCGATCAGCACAGCGCACAACGGCAACAATCGCACGTTTGCTCTCCCAGGGTGCGTCGCCGGCCCCGCCGACGCTCGACAGGGCTCCGAACACATTACCCCAATCTAGCTCATCGGCGATTGGGCGAAGGAATGGAGGGCGACCCGAGGCGATCCGGCGCAACAACGCCGTCCTTGCCGTTACGATCCGTACCGCCATTATACGGAGTCCAGCTCAAGACTCCAGCCCACGCACCACCAATCGGAGGCGTGTGCTGCCCCCTCATCGCCATCGGTTGCAGCTAGGACTACCGTACCCCTCCCAGGTGCGGCACGTCGTCCGCCGGTAGACTCGGCCTACGCATCCGACGACCGGGCCGGAGCACATTGCCCTACGCGTTCAAGAAACTCGCCCAGTCGATCCCCAATTGACGCACCGCCGATCGGACGGTGCCGGTCTTAAGATCGCGGGAACCCCAATCCGGCAACACAGTGGCCCGCCCAGTCTCGCGGTTGAACCACTTCCGGTGCGAACCGGTTCCGCGGCGTGGCAGCTCCTCACACCTGAGGGCAACCAACTTTCGGACGACGTCGCGATAGATCATGCTGTGCTGACCACGGTCTCCAACCACACGGGCCCGCTCGCATCGCCCACCTGCGTGCTCGGCGGCAGCGGTCGCCCGAGATCGCCGTAGAGCTCCAGCACCGCCGAGAGGGCATCCTTGACGTTGGCCAGGGCTGCGTCTGCCGTATCGCCCTCGGTTATCAACTCGGGCAGTAGGGGAGACGTCACCGTGAACCCTCCCTCGGGCTGCGGTGTGAGGATCAGCGGAACCTTGAAGAGCATTGGTTGGTCACCTCCGGGGACTCGTGGAAACGCCACTGTGTATTATGGCTGCGTCCGCCGCTGTCGTCAAACATCCTTGCGTTGTTCTTGTTGCGAAAACCGAAGGGTGTTGAGAACGGGCGCAACGAGCGCGCATCTTGCGGCAGAAAACACGGAAGGACTATAATTACCCTACAGAACCTCGGACTGCTCTCCTCCAGCGGGCACGGTACGGCCGGCGGCTCTTCGGTGGAACAGATCAAGTCAATTCCCGACGGCAGCCAATCCCGCGCCGCTCGCGCAGCCCCCGGCCCGCAGGCCGGCGTGCTCTCGCTTGCGGAATTGGAGCGGACGGTTTCGGCGGCGGATCCCGCGGTGATCCTGGCGGCGCCGCGGATCGTCCGCCGGGTGATCCGCAAGCAGTGCGATCTTCCCGGCCTGGGGCTGAAGGTCCCCCACCGCAAGAGCTTCATCATCCGCCGCGAGCCGCTCCTGGAGATCTGCGGGAAGGACGAGTTGGGTCTGCCAGCCGACGCGGAATTGCCGCCGCAAGTGATCCTGATTGCCCGGCCCGATGCCGACCGGCTGGCCGCTATAACGCCGCGCGACGTGCTCCTGCGGTGCTGGCGCCTGGTGTTTCATGCCCGCGTCCACTGGGTTCTCCTGGAGCGGATTTCCCAGGGGAAGCTGACGGCGGAGGAGATCCGCCGGCGGATCCACCGGATCGGCCCGACCCAATTCGGCGAGATCCGCGCGGTGCTCGCCCAGGAGGAACTGCTGCTGCCGCCCCGGGACGAGACGGCCGCGTACCTGGAGTTCGCCGCGGTCTACTTGGAGCTGAGGTTCTTCGGGCGCGGGCTGGTGCCTTACTACTTCCCCGCGATCGAGGATCCCGAGGCGATCGACGCGCTATTGGCCCAGGACGTGGACGCGGAGGGTCTGTTCCACGCCACCCGGCCGCAAGGGGCCCCCGAGCCGCACGAGCACTTCGCCCCGTTGGACGTGGCGGACTGGCCCGAGGAAGGGGAGATCGATAGTGCCCCGACTCCTCTGCCGGCGGAGCGGCCCTCGCCGGAGAAGTACCGCCGCTTTGTGCGCAGGGCCGAAACGGCGGCAGCGGCCGGCAACGTGGTCCGCTCGGCCATCTACCGGGCCCGCGCCGAGCGGGTCGTGCCGCCGGAGTTGGCGGGCCGGGCCCGCAACGCCCTGAAGAGCGACGTGAGCCGCCTGGTGCATCGCCTCCAGGCCGCGCTGGAGATCCAGCATACCGACCCGCACTTGTGGCAGGAGCTGCTCTTGGCTTTGGCGCTGGAGGCCCCTTGCGGCATCTGGACGGCCGAGGCCCGGCTGCTCTACGACCTTCAGAAGGTGTGCGTGGATCACGAGCGCGGCATCTACACGGTGGACGTGGTGGAATGGGGCCTGTCGCTGGGAAGGCGGCGCATGAAGAGGCCGCTGCCCAGCCAGCGCGACGTGCTCATGTGCAAGCACCTCCGCAGCGCCGTGGGCAAGCTCGCGCAGGTCCGCGTCTCCGACGCCCAGCGGCGCCAGCTCTCCACCCTGCTCCGCGCATCGGCCGAGCGCGTCGAGAACACGCTGCGAGACCGCTTCCGCCCGCTCGTGTCCAAGACCCTTGAGGAGGCCGGCCTGCGGGCCAAGAACCTCCCCGAGCGGATTGCGCAGAAGAAGATCGTCGAGGAACTCCTGGACAAGGTCGCCGAGCGAGGGTTCCTGGTGATCGGCGACCTGCGCGACGCCTTGTCGCGCAACAACCTCAAGCTCCCCGACCTGGCCGGGGCCGGCGACTTGTGGCGCGGCGACGCCTTGCTGCGGGCCGACCGCCGCTTGGCGGAGACGCTAGACGGGGTGTACGGCCGGGCGGAGTTCTACCTGCGGTGGCTCCAGCGGCTCAGCTCCCTGGGCTTTGGGACGAAGATCGGGAGGTTCCTCACTCGCTTTGCCGCGGTGCCCTTCGGCGGGGCCTTTCTCATCCTCGGCGGAATGGACCACCTGCTGCACCTCTTCATGCCCGACGTCAAGCCGCCCTGGCTGATGCTTTGGCAGGTGGTCAATGTGGGCGCGTTCCTGCTGTTCCTCGTCAACTGGGCAAGTTTCCGGCGGGCGACCGGCCGGATCCTCAAGGCGTGGTGGCACGCGGCCTACGGCGGCACCGTGGGGACGGTCCGCGCGGTCGTCGGCTGGCCGCCGCTCCAGGCGATCTTCCGCAGCCGCGCGTTCGCACTGGCAATGCGATATCTCTTCAAGCCGCTGGTGATCGCGTGGCTCGCCTCGTGGGCCTTGCCGCTGGAGCACGTGGAGTGGCATCGCTCCGCGGCAACCGGGGTGGTGTTGTTCGTGGCCGTCAACGTGCTCCTGAACTCCCGGATCGGACGCGACCTGGAAGAAATGCTCACCGACGGGATCGCGCAGGCATGGCGCCGCTTCGGCGTGCGCATCCTCTCGAACCTCTTCTACCTGATCATGGACCTCTTCAAGGGGATCCTCTGGGCCATGGAGCGGCTGCTCTACACCGTCGACGAGTGGCTCCGCTTCCGCAGCGGTCAGAGCAGGCTGACCCTGGTGGCCAAGGGCTTCCTGGGGGTCGTCTGGTTCTACGTGACCTACATCGTCCGCTTCGGCATCACCGTGCTCATCGAGCCGCAGATCAACCCCATCAAGCACTTCCCCGTCGTCACCGTAGCGCACAAGATCCTCTTGCCGCTCATCCCCACGCTGGCCGGGATGCTGGACGCGATGATGTTCAGGCTGTCCGTGCGCCTGGAAAACCCCGCGATGGACATCACGCGCGGGACCGCCGTTGCCATCGTGACTTCGGTCATTTGGGCCATCCCGGGCATCTTCGGGTTCCTCGTCTGGGAGCTGAAGGAGAACTGGCGCCTCTACGAGGCCAACCGGCCGGCTCGACTGCGCCCCGTCCAGGTCGGGCGGCACGGCGAGAGCATGATGCGCCTGTTGCGCCCGGGCTTCCACTCCGGCACTTTGCCGAAACGGTACGCCAAGCTTCGCCGCGCGCTGCGCAAGGCCCTGGGCAAGGGGAAATGGAAGCCCGTGCGCAAGCACCTGGAGGTGCTGCGGCACGTGGAGATGTCGATCCGGCGCTTCGTCGATCGCGAGTTCCTGCCCCTGTTCCGCGAGAGCCGCGCGTGGCGCGGCGCGCCCGTCACCGTGGAGGCGGTCCGCGTGGCGACCAATCGCGTGAAGATTGCGCTGGGCTGCCCGGCCGTGGCCGACGGCATCCTGTGGCTGAGCATCGAGTTACAGTCGGGATGGCTCATGGCTGGCATCGTCGAGCCCGGCTGGCTCGTACATCTCGGCTCCGAACGGCTCGAAGCCCTGCGCACGGCCCTGATCGGTCTGTACAAGCTGGCGGGCGTGGAGCTCGTGCGCCAGCAGATCGAGGCCCATTTGCCCACCCCGCCGCCGGTCTACGAAATGACCAACGGCACGCTGGCCGTCTGGCCGGGCGGCCCGCTCGACTCCGCGGTGCGGTACAATCTCCGCTCGGACGCCTCGTTCATCCCGCCCGAATCCGACGACCCTT
>CAYGZI010000348.1:0-6637 GCA_964354245.1 uncultured Planctomycetaceae bacterium | reverse complement strand
CTTGCCGGTCCCCGTCGCGTGCTAAGCTAGCTTGGGGGGAGGAAGACTGCGATTCCAACAGTCTTGGGTTGGGGGGAGTGCGCAATGCCAGGTGAACAAGCCACCGTGCGGGAGATCATGGTTACGGAAGTCCGCACCGTCTATCCGGAAACGCCGGTAGTCTGGGCGGCCCAAATCATGACCAAGCATCACATCCGGCATCTGGTCGTGATCGACAATCTCGGCCGGATCCAGGGCGTGGTCACGGAGCGCCAGATCCTGAAGCACTTCTCGCCTTGGTTGACCAAAGGGAACTCGACCACGGAACCGGCGGCACCGCCGCCTTCGATGCGGGTTGCCGACATCATGACCGAATCGCCCACCACCGTCACGGCCGACACCCCAATCCCCAGGGCAGCGGAGATCCTGGCATCCAAGAAGATCGGCTGCCTCCCCGTGGAGAGCTCCGGACAGGTTGTCGGAATCATCACCGCGGTAGACGTGCTGCGCTACGTCGCCGACAGCGGTGCAGCGGGGCGCCAGGAGGAATTCGAGACCTATATCCCGCCCGCGTTCCTCAACAAGGACCGCGAGCTCACGCTGCCGGGGGCATATTTCCCGGACACCAAGCTCCAGGACGGCCTTCAGGCCGTTCTTTCCTATGCCCGGAAGACCAAACGCATCGGCGTGAAGCTCTTCTCAATCGCGGAGCAAAGGGAAGAAGTGCTGGGGTGCCGCCCGGTCAGGGCCACGGAGAAATACGTGACCATCCCGGCGGGGGACTTCCTGGATTACCACAACCTCAACGTCCGGGGCCCCCTTGAGGTTGAGAAAACCGAGGAGACAGGGTACGTGATTCTCTCCCCCGTGCTGTCGCCTACGTTCCATAGTCCCGAATAGCTCCGATCCTCGCGGGCAATCCGGGCGCGGCGGCCCTATGCCGGCGGTACGAGGATGAGGCCCGGCTTCGGTTTAGGCGTCTCGCTGTCCTTCGGCTTTTCAAGCGGCGCCGGCTTCGGCTTTTCGGGCGGGGCCGGCTTTTGCTCCGGCTGCTCCTCGTCTTTCAACTCGCGGAACGGCTTGCGGGCCTTGTAGGTCTCCATCTCCTTGGCCAGATCGGCCATCTGCTCCGGCTTGCCCAGCTCGACGGCCTTCTTCGACCACTTCACGGCCGACTCGAAATCGCCGCTCTCGGCATAGGCGGCGGCCAGCGTGCTGAGGACGTGGGCCTGCTTGTAGTCGGTCAACTTGCACGCCTCCAGGGCCATTTCCACCGCCCGCTTGCCGTTGCGGACCTTGTCCACCGGCGAGGTGGCCAAGACCCAGGCGAAATTGTTCAGGACGCCCGAGTCCTTGGGCCGGAGCGCGATCGCCTTCTCGTAGTCGGCGACGGCCTCAGCGTGCTGTCCGATTCCCAGCCGCGCATCGGCCCGGCCCCGCAACGCGATCGAGTTGTCCGGATCCTTCGCCAGGATTTCCGAAAAGGCGGCAATCGCCTTGCGGTAGTCCTTCATCTCTTGATAGACGTTGGCCCGCAGCAGCACGACCGCCGGGTTGTCCGGAGAGATGCCTTCGGCTTCGTCGCAATCGGCCAGGGCGGCTCGATAATCGCCCTTCATCGCGTGGATGGCCGCGCGCTGGGCCAGCGGGGCCGGGGAATTCGGCAAGAGCTTGCGGACCTCGTCGACCGCGGCGATCGCCTCGCCGTATTTCTTCATCACGGCCAGCACCCCGGCCTTGGCCTCCAACGTCGGAACGTCGTCGGGATCGAGGCGCAACGCGGCATCGAGATCGGCCAGGGCCCGGTCGGTCTTGCCCTGGTCGGCCAGCAGGGCCCCCCGCGTACGAAGGGCCATGGCACTGCCCGGGGCAAGCTCGACAGCCGCGTCGAGGTCGGCCAGCCTCTTGGCGGGCTCCTTCTGCACCTCGGAGCGAAGGATCAGGGCCTCGACTTCCAGCGCCACCTGTCCCTTGGCCCGCGCCACCGCGTCGTCCAAGGCCGCCACCGCCCGCTGACGGTCCCCGTCCGGCAGGAGGTTCATCTGGGCGATGCGGAGCGGGGCCTCGGGCCGGTCCGGATCGAGCCGGGCCGCGCGCTCGAGGTCTGCCAATGCCAACCGGCGATAGTCCCGCCACTTGGGATCGACCGGCACGCTCCCAAACGCCGTCTTGCTGTAGATCGCCGCGCGGGCGATGAGCGTGGCGGCCAAGAGCTTGTTGTTCAAGCGGGTGTTCTCTTCGTCCAGCCCTTTGGCCAATGCGCTCTCGCACAACCGAATCACCTCGTCCCGGTCGCTGAGCGTCCGGGCGTTCAGCTTCGCCCGGACGGCATCGAGGAAATCCTGCTGTCCTTCGTTGGCGGCCCACGCCGGCCTGCCGAGCAAGGTCGCGAGGAAGAAGAAGGCTATTGCCCGGCATGGAAACGCTAGCGACATATTACTTCACTCCGTTGGCAGCGGCCGGCGTCGTCCCTCGGAACCGGCCCGTAGAAACCTACCGCCTACTGCAACAGGAATTCATTAGAACGCGAGGGCGAGACAGCCGCCAGTCGCCCACCCCAATGGGGCGGACGTCACCATCCGGTCTAGGCACGGGGACGCCGCCTTCCCTTCCCGTACGTCGACGCAGAGAATAATGTATACGAACGGCGCAGTGATCGGGGAGGACAATTGCCATGACAAGAGCGTTGCACTTTCTCGCCGTATCGGCGGCACTGGTGCTGGTCCTGGGGTGCTTTGGCGATTATCCCAGCGGTGGCGGGGTCAGCGGGAAGCAGGCTTCCGGCACCGCTGCCGCTCCTTCGCCCGGGCCAAAGGCGGCCCAACCGGCGACCGCACCCGTTCCAACCCCGCAACCGCCGGTCGCAGGGTATCCTCCCTCGCAGCCGTCCCCACCGCAGCCCTATCCACCGACGCCCGCAAGACCTCCGGCCATCGCCCCCGGGCAATCGCCCGCGAGGATGCCGGCCGGATACCCTTCGTCGCCAACGGGTCCAGCCAGCGCCGCCGGCCGGGAAGCCGTGGCGATCGACCTTTCGGCCGGGTTGTCTCTGCCGCAAACCGGGCCCGAGGGGACCATGATGGGCTTCAGCGTCGATTACCAGTTCTCCCAAGGCCAGCCGCAGCCCTCGGAGACGTTCTTCTGGGTGATCGAGCGTGCCAAGGGCCCGCCGGTAAAGATCGCGGTCAAACTGAAGCTCAAGGACAACTTGTCGATCATGGTTGTCCGCGGCTGGCGCCCGGAGCAAGGGCCGTTTCAGACCCACATCGAGGACTCCAGCGGCAGACCGGTCTCTGAGACTGCGCTCTTGCCCCCGATGGGCGGCTTCTGAGAAACGGCCAATTCCCAAGGAACAATGACCAAGGAACAATGACCAAGGAACAATGACCAAGGAACAAAGCGTGCTCCGGGCATCGCTCACCAAGATCGTGGCCACGGTGGGGCCGGCCTGCGACGGCCAGGAGAAGCTCGCCGCACTGATCGACGCCGGCGTGGACGTCTTCCGCCTGAACACGGCCCACGGCGACGTGAAGGAGCACGAGGCGCGCCTGGAGGCCATCCGCAGTGCAAGCCGCCGGCTCGGCCAGCCGGTCGCGATCTTGGTGGACCTGGCCGGTCCCAAGATTCGCCTGGGCGAGTTGCCCGGGGGACAGCTACAGTGTAACGCAGGGCAGAAGCTACGCTTCCTGCGCAGCGGCCCGCCCCAGTCGCCCGGCGACCTGCTGACGACTTACGAGCCGCTGGTCGGCGAACTCTCGGTGGGCGACTCCGTGATGCTCGCCGACGGCACCGTGAGCCTCGTCGTCCAACAAATCGGGCCGGGCTATGCGGAGTGTGCGGTGGTCCAGCCGGGCGTGATCCGCAGCCGGCAGGGAGTGAATCTGCCCGGGGCCAAGCTCAGCGCCCCGGCCCTGGGCGAGCGCGACCGGGAGTATGCCGCGTGGGCCGCGAAGCACGATGCCGATTTCGTCGGCCTGAGCTTCGTCCGCTCGCCGGAAGAGGTCCGGCAACTGAAATCGCTCCTCCAGTCGCACGGCTCCCAGGCCCACGTGATCGCCAAGATCGAAAAGCCCGAGGCCCTCCAGCGCCTCGCGGAGATCGTCCAAGCGGCCGACGGGGTGATGGTTGCTCGCGGCGACCTGGGCGTGGAGATCGACATCGCCCAAACGCCCGTGGTGCAGAAGGAGATCATCGCCGCCTGCGCCCGGTTTCACAGGCCGGCGATCGTCGCCACGCAGATGCTCGACAGCATGCAGCACTCGCGGATTCCCACCCGGGCCGAAGCCACCGACGTGGCCAACGCGATCCTCGACGGGGCCGACGCCTGCATGCTCTCCGGCGAGACGGCCATCGGCGAGTATCCGGTCGAGGCGGTCCAGATGATGCACCGCATCGCCCTGGCGACCGAGCCCGTCTACCGGCGCGAGCCGCGGCCCTGCGTGCCCGATTTCACCACCTCGGGCGTCGATCCGATCACCGAGGCCGCGGCCCACGCGGCCGGGCGCCTGGCGGGCGAGCTCGACGCCAGGCTGGTGATCGTGGCCAGCCGCTCTGGGGCGACCGCCCTAAGTCTCTCGAAGAACCGCATTGCCGTGCCCACGGTCGGAGTGAGCGACTCGGAGGCCACGCTGCGGCGGATGTGTCTCTACTGGGGCGTGATCCCGCTGGCCGGTGCCCCGGCCGGCCAGAGCGCCGCACTGCTTCGCTACGTCGCCGATTGGGGCCGCGCCCGCGGCTATCTGCAATCCGGCGACCGCGTGGTCTTGATCGCGGGCACGGGCCTGTCGGTCTCGGCCCACAACATGATTGTCGTACATCAACTGGACTGAGGCCGACTTCATCGCCGACTCGCCAGCCGCAGACTTCCGAAGTCTAGAAGACTTGGGAAGTCTCCAAACGGACTGCTGCGATCAAGCTTGCGGCGAGGACTTCGCCGACGGCGCGATCTCCAGGTCCGTGACCAACAGCAAGTCGACGATGTTGAGCGTATCGTCCGGTTGGCAGACGACCACGGTGCGCCCGCTCGGCACCGTCATCATGAATTCGCGATGGCGGACGGGAATTTCCCGGCCGTCGGCCAGATGGATGATGAACGGCCGGAACGGCTGGGCGCTATACGCATTGCGAAGCTGTTCGATGGTCACTGGAGGGCTCCCGGGTATCAGTATAGTTCGTAAGTGTGCTCGCCGCCATGAGCCGGATTGCCGATCAGCGTGCGGCTGCGCGTGTCGATGACCAGGTCGAGGTGCTCCAGAGGGATCTGCCCGATGAGCACCGGCACGTCGTCGGGCACCTCCATCACGTCCATAGTGCAGGAGCGCCCCTGAATGGTTAGCCGCACCGCGTCGTACATCGCCGCCTCGGTGAGGCCGGCGCTCGAGGTGACCCGCTTGCAGCCGGTCTTGGTTAGGCCGAGTTGACGGATAATGCGGGTTGGCAGCGACAGTAGCGTGGCTCCCGTGTCCACCAAAGCGTCCGGCACCGTGATTCGCCTCGCCCGGTCACCGGGCAGGAGTCCCCGTTTGACAGCCCAAAGGTCCTCAGTGTTTTCGATGACGGCCTCGGTTAGGACTCGGCCCATTGTGGATGTCTCCATGGCGAAGCCCCCTGCTTCAAGAGGTCTGAGGGACGGCAACCACTTCATTATACGCCTTGTGGAAACGGCGCGTAGCCGGAAAGCGCGATGCGAACCTTGCCTGCCGGGCTCCTGTCTGTCAGAATGTCCATTCCAATCGCAGGACCTTTTGGGGAGGAAGGTATTATGCCAAGCTGCGTTCTCGCGTACTCGGGCGGATTGGATACTTCGGTCCTCTTGGGCTGGCTCATGGAGGAAGGCTTCGACGTCCACGCCGTGTACGTGGACCTCGGCCAGCCGTGCGAGGACCGGCAGGCGATCCTCGACAAGGCCCGGCGCATCGGGGCCCGCTCCGCCAGGATCGTCGATGCCAAAGAAGAGCTTTGCCGCGACTTCGCATTTCCCGTGCTCCAATGGCAGGCCAAATACGAGGCCGTCTACCTGCTGGGCACGTCGATCGCCCGGCCGCTGATCGCGAAGAAATGCCTCCAAGTGGCCCGCGAGGTCGGGGCCGAAGCCTTTGCCCACGGGGCCACCGGCAAGGGGAACGACCAGTGCCGGTTCCAATTGGCGGCCGAGGCCCTGGAGGCGGACATTCGCGTGATCGCCCCCTGGCGCATCGAACGGTTCCGCCAGAAGTTCCCCGGGCGTAGCGAGATGATCGCCTACTGCGCCGAGAAGAAGATCCCGGTCAAGGCATCGGTCCAAAAGCCCTACAGCTCCGACGAGAATTGCCTGCACATCAGTTACGAAGCCGGCAAGTTGGAGGACCTCGCCACTAGCGGCGTCGAGCTGGTCGAGTTCGGCATGACCGTCTCCCCGCAGCAAGCCCCCGACAAGGTCGAGCGGGTGACGGTCGCCTTCCAGTCCGGCGTGCCCGTGAGCGTCAATGGCCGGGCGCTGGGGGCCTACGACCTGGTGGCCGAGCTGAACCGGATCGGCGGGCGCAACGGCATCGGCCGGGTCGATATGGTCGAGAACCGCTTCGTGGGCATGAAGAGCCGCGGCGTCTACGAGGCCCCGGGCATGACGATCCTCTACCACGCCCATCGCCTGCTGGAGCAGCTCACCCTCGACCGCGAC
>CAYGZI010000347.1:0-6638 GCA_964354245.1 uncultured Planctomycetaceae bacterium | reverse complement strand
ACTTCGGTCTGGCCAAGCGGGTGACCGGCGACAGCGGCCTGACGGCCACGGGCCAAATCCTCGGCACGCCCAGCTACATGCCGCCCGAGCAGGCCTCGGGCAAGCTCCACCAGATCACCCCCGCCTCGGACATCTACGCCCTCGGCGCCGTCCTCTACACGCTCCTGACCGGGCGCCCGCCGTTTCAGGCCGCCACGCCGGTTGACACGATCCTCCAAGTCCTGGACCAGGAACCGGTCTCGCTGCGGAGCCTCAATGCCGGCATCCCGCGCGACCTGGAAACCATCGCGCTGAAGTGCCTCGAAAAGACCCCCTCACGCCGCTACGCCAGTGCCCAAGACCTGGCCGACGAACTGGCCCGCTACCTCGCGGGCGAGCCGATTCTTGCCCGGCCGGTCAGCCGGCCCGAGCGCGTCTGGCGGTGGTGCAAGCGGAAGCCGGTGGTGGCGTCTCTGGCGGCGGTAGCGATTGTCTCGTTGGTCGCCGGCACCGTGATCTCCACGCTCTTCGGCATCGAGGCCAAGAGGCAAGCGCGCGATGCAATCCAGGCGAAAGACGATGCCACGGAGAAGCTCTGGGGCTCCTATCTGGCGCAAGCCCGGGCAGGCCGATGGAGCGGGCGCGCGGGGCGGAGATTCGACAGCCTCGATGCCTTGGCGAAGGCCGCCGCCATTCGTCCGTCCCAGGAGCTACGCAACGAAGCCGTCGCCTGCATGGCGCTGGCTGACCTGCGCGTTCAGCACCAGTGGCGTAGGGCGGACGATGCGCTAGGGGACCCAGCCTTCAACTCGGACCTGCGGCTTTACGCTTACGGGGATCGAAAGGCAAACATCACTATTCGTTCTGTCCCCGATGATCAGGAAGTCCTCCGGCTGGCGTTTCCGGGTCCACCCGGCATCCTCGATAACATGCGGTTCCAATTCAGTCCCGATGGCCGCTTCTTCGCCGTCTGTTATCTATTCAAAGGCATGCCGGGTCGCCTTCTCGTTTGGGACCTGAAGCGGCGCGCCCCGGCGTTCCAGATCTCGGGTGGGATAAGCACCTGGCGAGCATTCGACTTCAGCCCGGACAGCCTCCAGATAGCGGTTGGGCCCCTCGACGCAACCGTGCGGATCCACGAAATCAACACGGGCAAGGAGTTGAACTCGATTCCTGTGCGCTCCAATGCGGGCAGTATCCGCTTTGCGCCCAACGGCCGGAGCCTCGCAGTCTCCACAGGCAATGTGGTGCAAATCTGGGACGTCAAGTCGGGACAGGACCCGAAGTCACTCATGCACGGCGGGACAGTGCGTGGGCTCGCGTGGAGTCCTCGCGGGGACCGGCTGGCCGCAGGGTGCGGAGACTGCCTCGTCTACCTTTGGGACATTCCGGCCGACAGGCCGGCGAGAACCCTGGCGGCTCACCAGGGTGTAGTGACTGAGGTGTCGTTCACTCATGCGGGCGACATCCTCGCCTCCACAAGCTGGGATAACATGACGCATCTTTGGAATCCGGATACCGGGAGCAAGCTCGTGAGCATCGGCGGTTGTATGCTCCAGTTTGCCGCGGATGACAGCCGCCTGTCGTTCTGGGCCGCGCGCGTCGTCGGGATCTGGGAAGTAGCCACAGGACGCGAATGTCGTACGTTCGTGGGCGCGCACGGACCTGCATCAAACGCATGGGCGGCGGACATTAGCCCGGACGCGAGACTCCTTGTCGCCAGCACTAACGCGGGAGTGGACATTTGGGACCTGGAGACCGGCCGAGAGATGGCCCATCTTGCCTCGGC
Organism: uncultured Planctomycetaceae bacterium; assembly: GCA_964354245.1. GTDB lineage: Bacteria > Planctomycetota > Planctomycetia > Pirellulales > Thermoguttaceae > CAYGZI01. The sequence continues at coordinate 4,870 of CAYGZI010000347.1, read as the reverse complement.
CAGCCGATCGTCGGTATTCCACCCGACCGGCCGCAACCTCTTCACTTGCGGGCTATCCCGCGTCTCACGCTGGCCGATCCACCAATACCAACATGGGACACGTTTGAGCGTGCGCCTCGGTCCTCCTGAGTTACTCCTCCAAACAGCTTCCCCCCTTGGGCGCGTTTCGATGCAGGCGCAGGGGAAGCTCTTGGCCGCGGTGGATCCAGCGCGCGGGCAGACCACTGTTCTTGACTGCGAAACCGGGGCCACGGTCGCGTCGTTCTCGGGTACTCCGCTGGGTGAATACGTGGCGATGAGTCCGGACGGGAGATGGGTCGCCGTGGGAACCTGGAAGGGCTCCGGCGTCACGGTCTGGGATGTCCAGAAGCAGAAACGCGAGCGCAATCTGCCCGTGAAAGACAGCGCGGACGTTGCCTTCAGCCCCGATGGCAAATGGCTGGTGACGAGCGAATGGGACGAGTATCGCCTTTGGAGGGTCGGGTCCTGGGAGCTTAGCCACCGCGTCTCGCGTGACACGAGCGAAATCCTCCGCTCGGTCGCATTCACCCGGGATGGGAATGTGATCGCAACGGTCTCCGAAGGACAGGTGCGCCTCATGGAAACGGCGAGCGGGCGGGAGTATGTGGCATTGCCTGATGCCAGAGACGTGATGTGCTTCGGCCCCGACGATTCTTGCCTGGTCACGGGCGCGGCGGAGAATCAGGTCGTCCAGGTCTGGGATTTACGGCGGATTCGCGAGCAATTGGCCGCCATGGGGCTCGACTGGGACCTGCCGCCCTATCCACCGGCCCAGGACCGGAAACTGGCGCCGATCGACGAAGTGAAGGTCCTGCGTGCCGAGGACCGTTACACGGTGCCGCAGGGTGGTCTGTCCGAGTTGGCGAGCTTTATCGAGGCGGTGAGGAGTTTTCGCCCCAGAGCGCCTCAGGAACAGGCCAACCACCGGGCGAGGGCCCCGGAGGCACTGCGCCAGGCGGCTGCAAGCATCCTCGAATTGGAGAAGGACAAGACGTCCAGCGCGTATCGTACGGCTACACTGGCACTTCTCGACGTCCGCGCCCAGATGATCGCACAGGCCGGCCCGGACGAGCAACGACAGACGGTGGCGGCCCTTAAGGCAGAGCTGGAGGCACGAGCCGAAGACAGGGAGGTCTTGCAGTACGTGGAACTGGCCAAATCGGTGGTCCAGACCCTGGAATCCGCGGGGCAGACGGAACTTGCGGCGGAGGCTTGCAGGAGTTTTGCGGAGGCGCTCGCCAAGAGCAAAGACGAGTCCGCGCTGGAGGCCGCCAAACAGATCGAAGGAATAGCGCGGCGTCTGACCCTGGTGGGCAAGGACATCGAGCTCAAGGGGGCCCAACTCGACGGCAGGCCGCTGGATTGGGCGGGGTATCGCGGCAAGGTCGTGCTGGTGGATTTCTGGTCCGCGGGGTCTCCGGACTGCGCGCTCGAGCACGCCAACGCCAAGAGAAACTACGGGCTCTACCACGACCGCGGTCTTGAAGTGGTCGGGGTGAGCCTGGATGAAGACCGGAAGAAGGTGGAAGAGTACCTCAAGAAGGACGCTCTGCCTTGGACGAACCTGCACGCGGACGGGGCCGGATGGAAACATCCGCTGGCCGCCCGCTACGGCATCGTCGCGGTTCCGACGATCTTCTTGGTGGACAAGGACGGCAAGGTGGTCTCCACGCGGGCGCGAGGTCAGGAACTGGAGCGGCTGCTGGAGCAGTTGCTTGGTCCGCCGTTTACTCCGAAGGGCAACCTGGTGTACGTCGATTTGCAGCCGAAGGCAAATTGGAAGCTCGTGAAGCGCCTGCCGAGCGACCGCGGTAACGACCTCGCTGAGCTGCCCAGAGGGGAGCAGACGTTCGTTCGCGTGCGGATGCGGATCGGCGACTCGTGCGTCCAGTTGGGAGGCAAGTCCTGGCCTGAGGCGCCGCTGGAGGTCAAGGGGATCCAGCTCCGCGTCTACGTGGCCAAACTTTACATCCTGCACGCCGCCCAGTGGAGCACCGACCGATTTGGAGGCACAGTCCCTGACGGCACTACCGTGGCCCAGTACCGGGTGCGTTACGAGGACGGCAGCGAGCATGTGATCCCCGTAGTCAGCGGTCAGGACATTCGCGACTGGTTCAATGTCGATGAAGGCAAGCCGGTCACGCGGGCAAGCGTGGCCTGGACCGGCAATAACTTAGACACGAGAACACGCAAGCTGTCGCTTCGGCTGTACCTGAGCGTGTGGGAGAACCCGCAGCCGGACAAGAAGGTCCTCAGCATCGACTTCGTTTCCACGAGGACGACCGCCTCGCCGTTCTGCGTGGCGATCACCGTGGAGGAGCCTCTGACACCCGAACCGGTCAAGGTGCTGGAAAATCTCCCCGAACCACCGAAGAAACAGAGGCCGTAGGTCAGGTTTTGCCTGACGGATCCGATTCGATCTCGATCCCTCCAAGGTGCGATCATGGACCCCAAAGAGACGACGATCCCGGCGGTTCTCCTTGTTCTTGGTATCGCGATGTATCTCGCCTTTGGGCTCTGGCTGGGCGGCGCGGGGGTCGCCGCCTTCATCCTGGGCGAGACGCTGGTGGGATTGGCCATTGGCATTCCCCTGGGCATCCTCGCGTGTTTCATCACGGCATGGCTGATGGGGGCGTCGTTCGGCACGCTCAAGGGCGCGATTCTCAAGTTGGCCGCGGTCTACACTTTCCCGAGTGCCGTCTTGCTCCTCGCCGCGACCTCTCTCTCGATCGAGGGAGTGCTTTTGGGTTTGCTCTTTGGGCTGGTGCTCTATTGTGGCTTGCTGGCGTGGCTGTTTGAGCTGGACCCCCTGGAGGTCATCGTTCTTGCCATTGTGCTCTTCGTGGTGAGACTTGGTGCGTCTTTCGCGGCCGAGTTGCTGTTCTTCGGGGCAGAGGGATGAAGGGCTGTAGGGCGGAAGACCATCCTCGTGAAAGGAGGACCGTCGTGAAGAAACACATTCTTTCCGCGTTCGTGCTATTGACGCTTGCCTGGCAGGGCTTTGGGCAAGAGCGCACCCCCCAAGGCGTCCAGGCGGAGGACGTGGCGGTCGTCGAGAAGCGCATCATTGCGTCCTTACGCTACTTGGCCTCGGACGAAATGGAAGGCCGCGGCATCGGCACCAAGGGACTCGACCGCGCCGCCGAGTTCATCGCCGCACAACTGGCCGAGCTGACCGTGGCCGTGGCCAACGGGAAAGAGCGGCTTCAGTACAGCGGCCCGGCATCTCCCGATAAAGCCAAACCGTCCGTCAGGGAGCGCGCGAAAGGCGTGCCCGAAGACAACCCCTTCGAACCGCGCCCCATTAAGGCCAAACCGCGGGTCATGGGGCCCGAGCGTCTGAGCAAACAGGCGGTGCCTGAAGCTCCGAAGCGGCCGCCCGTGGCGGGGCGCGAAGTCCGCCGTTTCCTGGGACACAAAGACATCGTTTGGGGTGTGGCCTTTTCTCCGGACGGGCGCTATCTGGCCTCTGGAGGCGGCAACGAGGCCACGCCGGCGCGCGGGGGCTCGTTGGTGGGCCGCACATGGGGCGCCGGCTCGGATTTCGCGATTCGGCTATGGGATGTCGCAACAGGCAAGGAAGTCCGCCGCTTTGAAGGACACACGGCTGCTGTCACCTGGGTGGCGTTCTCGCCCGACGGGCGTTTGCTCGCCTCCAGCAGCGGTGATAACACGCTGCGACTTTGGGAGGTAGCCAGTGGGAAGGCACTTCGGACCCTGGAGGGCCACACGGATAGGGTCAGTTGCGTCGTCTTCTCGCCCGCCGGCCGCCGGCTGCTCTCCGCGGGGAGGGACAGGACCGTGCGGGTCTGGGACGCTCAGTCCGGCAAGGAGCTGAGACGCTTTGAAGGCCATCCCGGGCGCGTCTTGAGTGTCGCCGTCTCACCCGACGGCAAGGTTGAGGCTTCTGGCGGAGACGAGCGGATCGTGCGACTGTGGAACGCGGAGAGCGGAGAGCCGCTGAGGGTGTTGGCGGGCCACCAGAATAGCGTGTTCGCGGTTGCGTTCTCGCCGGACGGCCGGCAGTTGCTGACCGGTGGCTGGGACAACACGGCCCGGCTGTGGGACGCCAATACGGGTCAGGAACTCCGTTCCCTCGCCGGCCACACCGACCGAGTGGAAGGGGTGGCATTCTCGCCCGACGGCAAACGCGCGCTGACCGGATCGCTCGACGAGACCGTCCGGCTGTGGGACGTCGAGAGCGGCAGACTACTCCTCTCGCTGAAAGGCCATACGGCCCCCGTGACCAGAGTAATCTTCTCCCCCGACGGCCGCTACGCCGTCTCCGGAAGCTGGGACAAGACGATCAGCCAGTGGTCGCTCTCAGAGCCGGGTCTCAGCGTGCCTGATGCCGCGGGGCCCCAAGCCCTCGTTCCCAAAGGTAGTGTGGAGGGCAAAAAGCCCCAAGTAGGGCCGGCTCTGCCGGCCGACAAGTGAGTCAGTCATCCGGGAGTACCATTTCCAGGATTAGTCAGGCGAAAGTGGAGGCCGTGCGGTGTCAGACATCAAGCTCTCGGACCTGACGCTCGTGGGGTGGCTGCTCGTTCTCGTGACGGGCGGGATCATCTTCTTCGTCGTCAGCGCGGCAATACTCAAGGCCCTTGGCCTGCCGGTGGTCAAGCGGCCGCCAGAATCGGAACTGACCAGGATACTTTGAAGAAAAGGGATTTTGTGATGCTCGCACAACTCGTGGTGATTTCCGGGCCCGATCAGGGCCGGACGTTCTCGTTGGAGGAGGGGCAGACGCTGGTGATCGGCCGCGGGGAGACGGCGTCGGCACGATTGAACGATCCCTTCGCGTCGCGATCGCACTGCCGCGTCGAGGTGGACGGCGGCAAGTTCTGCCTCA
>CAYGZI010000346.1:0-6668 GCA_964354245.1 uncultured Planctomycetaceae bacterium | reverse complement strand
GATACCCGGCTGGCGATGTCGAGGGAAATGAGGCTCTTCCCCAGTCCCGGATCTCCGGCAATCAGCGTGGTCTTGCCGATCGCAATCCGCCCAGGCCAAAGCCAGTCGATGTTTGTGGGTTGAACGTCGTTGAGACAACTCATTCGTGGGCCTCCTATGTGGTGTGGTTTGCCGTCCACTGGGCCCAGCCGTTCCAGGGCCTCGCGGTGGAGCTGGTCCACGTCCACGGTCTCGTTGTGGCCGTGCCGTATCAGCTCTATCCCGGCGTCGATGAGGGACCGCCTCCGGGCCTTCTCCAAGACGATCGCCGCGTGATGCGAGGCGTAGGTCGGCGCACCGCCGGGCGCCAGGACCTCTGCCAGGTAGGCCCTGCCGCCGACCGTCTCCAGCTCGCCAGCCGTTTTCAAGGCATTGGCGAGCACTACGATATCGTCAAACGGCGTGCCCTCGTTGTGGAGGCGCTGCAGTCGGCCGAAGATGACCCGGTGGCGGGCGTCGTAGAAATGCTCGGGTCCGAGGATGTCGAGGACCTCGGGCATCCGCTTCGGGTCCGCGATGATACACCGGAGCGTGTTTTGTTCCGCGTCAAGATCCTGGGGCGGCAGGGCGTCCAACAGTTCCTTGACCGGCTTGCGTTTGGTACAATCCATCCGTTCAGACTTCCTTGCTGCGGGCCGCTCTCCACCAGGGGCGGCCCGTTGCGTTTTCAGTTTCCTTCCAGGGCTTGCGCCTGCTCACAGACCTCCGCCCATCGCATGAGGTGGATCAGGTTCCAGTCCTGGTTGAAGGCCGGAGGCGCGATTAACAGAGCCTCGCGCACGTCATCGGTCACGCAGCAGTACATGGCCGCTGCATACGTGCGCCCCTCTTCGGCCGTCTTGCCGAAGTGGCGGGCGACCTCCAGCACAATGTCCTCATCCTCTTGCAGCGTTTCGGCGAGATGCTGGTGTCGCGCCCGCGATGCCCACAGAAAGGGGACTACCTCCTCAAGTCCTTCAGCCCCGGCGCAGGCTACGGCCTGCATGTATCCAAGGGCAAAGTGGCGGTGAACTTGTGCCCGAACGGCGTTGGCATAGTGGCGCGCGAACAAATACGGTTCCCTGTACAGTTCGGTGAAGTGGTGCGTCCGCGGCCTTGGGTCAAGGATCGAGGTAACCTCGTTCGACTCGACCCCAAACGTTTCGGCAATCTTCGGCAACGGCCAGCCCGCTGCATCGAGCAACAGCGTGTACGACTGGAGGATATCCCACCAGCGCCGGCAGGTCTGCTGACGAACATCGAGCGGCAGGTCGAGGAACCGCTTTTCGTTTGCGGCGGGTTTGACCGGCGAGAGCAGCTTGATCGCCTCCCGGGCGCTCAAAGTGGCAGCGCGCTGCCGTTTTGCCTCAATCTCCGGCCAGCGGCGGGAGATCTGCATGTAGGCCCGCGCGGTCCGGGCCCTGCCCTGGAAGTTGGCGCGGACCCAGGGTGTGAAGTCGCCGTGTGGCAACTGCTCCTTGACCTGGAGTAGCAGCTCGCCGGCTGTGCGGGCGTGGGCCAGGAACGCACTCCCCGCGGAGTCGGCCGCAAGGTGCTCCTGATTGATCCGCTGGGCCAGGTCGACCAGCGTCGGGGGTTGTCCCGCTCGATCGGTCACGAAAATATCGGTCGTCATGCCCAGACCTCAGTGCGGTGCGTCAGATCCGGGCCTTGGCCAAAACTCGCTCCGCCATCCGGACCTTGGCGCGACGAGTGCGCGGCAGCGGTCTAGGGATGGGCTCGCCGGCGGACTGCGCGGTCAGCGCATCGAAGAATCTCTGCATCGCTTCTTTGGAGGTACAACGGCACCCGCCCACCTGGATCGTCTCCAGCCGGATGCCACGGCAGCCGACGGTGGACCAGCGGTAGAGGGTGGCCACGTCGGGACGTTTGCCCTTGCGGCGGCGCGGGAGGGAACTGGCAGCTTCGGTCAGAGAGAGGACCGATTCTGAGAGGATGTCGATCGCCATGCTTTGTTGCCTCGGGTGTGAGTGGACTTGGTTGTCACTGCACACCACGATAGGCAATCGACGCGGAAAAGTCGGGGGCCTTTTGGGGGCTAGTTAGTGCCCTTTTGGGGACTCGTCGGCGGTGCATCGGGTCGAAAGTATCCGACCCCTGGCTTATTGTCCACCAGGCCGAGAGCGCGCAGCTCCTTGATCCCGCCGGGCTTGTAGAGTCGCCGCCCTTCCCCGGCGGCAACCGCGTCGGCGAGTTTCTGCTTGGTCAGGTTGCGGCCATTCAACGCATCGAGGATCGCTGTCTGCAATCGCGTGGGAACGAATGAGGCCACGGAGTGCAAGCCGCCTGGAGAGAGCGGGACAGGAACCGCCGCGGCCGCCGCCCGCGCAAGTTCCTGCCTCATCGTCGCGTGCAGCCGGTCCAGCAAATCGACCGTCAGACGAACTGCCCCCCCGTCGTTGCTCGGCTGAAAGCACACGGCGTAGGCGATCTTGCAACGCGGCACTGCGCACCAGTCGTCCTCATAAAACCGCGGATAGTCGGCCGGGCCTTCGATCGACGAATGCCGTGTCGCGCCCGGCCGAACAGCTTCCCATACGCGCCACAGCACGCCTCGCACCAGTCGCCGAAGCAAGTCATGGGCACTGGGGGCGATGAATCCGCACAACTCGACCGGGGCGTGTTGAGACGCTGCAAACTCCCGGCGGTCAGGGTCTAATTTGTCCAGATTGACGTATTCGTGCCGCAACCAGGAAAGGTCTGCCCATTCCGATTCATCCAGGTGCTTCGGGTAACTACAGGGGCGCTCCGGGTCGAGTCGCTCGACCAGCCCAGCCAGAATCCCCCAGCACAGATCGGCCTGCTCGTGAACTCCTTCCAGCGTATCCCAAAAAGCGTTTTCGGCCTGCGACATGCTGCACCTACTTTCTGCGCCGGGCGACCGGCCGGGCCCGTGGTGTAGGTGCGACCACAGAGCACCGGCCAGTCTGTGCGGGGAGCTACCCCACAACCCGGCAATGAATGTTCTAACCGATTCTCCTCGCGACCTCCGCGGCCAGCTTACAGTCCCTTTCCGCGTACATCTGGGTCACGTCGGCCCGGGAATGGCCCAGGGCGACCTGCGCGGCCTCCAGGCCGAACAGCTTCCGGATCTCCGTCGCCGCCGAGTGGCGTAGCTGGTTGGGGTGCCAATGAGGGATGGGATCGGGCGCCTCCTCACCCCGGGCCGCGGCCTCTTTTGCAGCGATCCTGTTTGCCGTCGCGATGGATCGACGAACGGCCGTCGCGTAGGCATCCTTCAGGTAGCGGTCTCCCGGCTTCCGCTCCGGTCGAGGCTTTCGACGATCTATCTGTGAGGACCGGATGGGACTCTTGCGGCGGGATCGTAGTTCCTCCTTGCGCTTCGCAACGCTCTCGGCCGGGCTGAAACAGTAGGCATCGCCCGGGCGCAAGAGGTACGGTGACAGGACCTCCTGCGCCTTGGGCCCGATGTAGATCGCCCTCGCCTTTCCGCGGTGCGCGGTCTTGTGAGTCGCCGGCCGGTAGACCCACGGGTCGCTGGTCCGGTCCACGTCGCACGGGCGCAACGAGCAGACCTCGCCGGGCCGGCAGCCGGTCAACCGCTGCAAACGCACCATGTCGGCCACGACGAGCGGCAGGTGGGACAGCGTGGCCTCGACCGCGGCGTCGGACACCGGGCCTACCGGCGCCGTCTCCCGGGCGCTCGTCTTGCCCTTCCGAAGTCCGGCCACGGTTGCCAGGGCCTGATAGACCGCGACGGGTACCAACTCCTTGGAGGTTCCCCAGCGGAACGTCTGCCGGATGATCTGCACCAGGTGATTCACGTACCCTCTGGCCTTCCCTTCATCGACCAGGCGTTGCTGCAGCGCTTCCAGCCGCTTCGGGCCAAACTCCGTCACCAGGCAGTCGCCGTACAACTGGCGGAGTGGACGAAGGGCGGACCTCACCAGGTAGACCTGTCCGTTGGCGACTCCACCCGGCCCGGCGTAGTAGGCGCTGGCCCACGTCCAGAAGTGGGCCGCCAACTCGGTGATCGTGATCGCGTCGCCCGGCTGGACCTCGGGGACGATCGGCTCGGCATGGGGCCTCGTCCAGACTTCGGCGAGAAACCGCTGATAGGCCCCACGGGACTTCTCCGTCCCGTAGGGGCCAAGGTAGTATCTCTTGCCCTTCCATTGGACGAAGGCTTGATTGCGGGCCTTGTGAAGCCGGTAGGACGGGGGTTTGGCGGAGAGGACGAGAGGCATGGCAGCGGGTCCCTTTGGGTCAGAGGGCACAGGGGTGTCTTACACCCCTTTTTCGCTCTAACTGCGGGCCGCACTGCCGACCGTCGGCAGGTATCTAATCCAAGATTCGGCAACAGGTTACGTCAAGAGCGGGAGACGGGATTTGAACCCGCGACTTCCAGCTTGGGAAGCTAGCACTCTACCACTGAGTTACTCCCGCAAGTCGTTGGAATACAAGTACTTACGACACACCTCCTGGTTGCTGCCGCCTCCGATTACGATTTCGATTTGGGGCAGAGATGGGCCACACCCGCCCAAGTGCGATCGGGGCAACTTGCGGCGAGTTTGGTCCGGTGGAGAACATACCTCTCAGCATACCGTAGCCCGTACACCCAACAATACCACAAGAAGGGGGTGTCTTAGTTTACCGGGGACTCGGATTCTTGCCGCTCGGCGTTAGCGGGTTGGGCACCGCATCCCGCCCAGGCCGTTTCTCGTTGTAGCATGGGGTGAATCATCGGGCAACCTCCGGCCTCACGACTCTACGGCGCGCTCAGATCGCCGCTGAAGCGATAGGCCTGCTCCGATTGCGTGGAAAGGTCCACCACTCGGTCGCCATAGCGGACCTTGTAGGGATTGCCCAGCTTCGAGCGGAGCGTGGCTCCGGTGAGCTTGCCGTCCTTCCAGGCGATGTCCACTTCAAAACCGCCGCGGGCGCAGAGACCGCGGACGCTGCCGGTCGGCCAAGCCTTGGGTAACGCCGGCAAGAGGTGGATTTCGCCGGCGTGGCTTTGCACGAGCATCTCCGCGATGCCCGAGGTGCCGCCGAAGTTGCCGTCGATCTGGAACGGCGGATGGGCGTCGAAGAGGTTGGGGTACGTGTTGCCGGAGATGGCCTCGACGAGCATCTTGTGGGCGTGATCGCCGTCAAGGAGCCGTGCCCAGAGGTCGATCTTCCATGCCTTGCTCCAGCCCGTGCCCCCGTCGCCGCGGAAGACGAGTGACTGCCTGGCCGCCGCAAACAGCTCCGGCGTGCGCGGGGTAATCTCCCAGCCGGGATACAGGCCCCAGAGGTGCGAGACGTGCCGGTGCGTGTTCTTCGGGTCGTCCTTGTCTTCGAGCCATTCCTGGAGCTGCCCGTGACGGCCGATCTGGTTCGGGGCGATTTGCTTGCGCATCTCGGTCAGCTTGCCGGCGAGGTCCCGGTCGACGCCCAGGATTCCGGCGGCCTGGATCGTGTTGGCCATGAGATCGCGGATGATCTGGTGATCCATGGTCGGCCCGGCGACCAGCCCGCCCTGCTCCGGCGAGTTCGACGGAGTGCTGATGAGCCAGCCCGTCTTGGGGTCCTTGACGAGGAAATCGACGAAGAAGAGCGATGCCTCTTTCATCGCCGGGTAGGCCCGCTTGGCGAGAAACTCGCGGTCGCCGGTGAACTGGTAGTGCTCCCAGAGGTGGTGGCAGAGCCAGGCCCCGCCGGTGACCCAGATGCCGTGGTTCGAGGCGTTGATCGGGGCAGTGCCGCGCCAGAGGTCGGTGTTGTGGTGCAGGACCCACCCGCGGCAGCCGTAATGGGCCTGGGCGGTCTTGCGGCCCGTGACGGCCACGTCGTCGACCAGGTCGAAGAGCGGCTCGTGGCATTCGGCCAGATTCGTCACTTCAGCCGGCCAGTAGTTCATCTCGGTATTGATGTTGACGGTCCACTTGCTGTCCCAAGGCGGCCTTAGCTCAGCGTTCCATATCCCCTGGAGATTGGCCGGCTGACAGCCCGGGCGGCTGCTGGCGATGAGCAAGTAGCGGCCAAACTGGAAGTAGAGCGTCGCCAATTGCGGGTCGTCCCGGCGGGCCGCCGCCTTGAGACGCTGATTGGTCGGCAACCGCGCCGCCTCGGTCGTACCGAGGTCGAGCGCAACGCGGCGGAACAGTCGCCGATGATCTTCCACGTGCGACGCCAGGAGCCGCTCGTAGCTCTTCGCTGCCGCCGCTTGGATGGCTTGCCCGCAGCGCTGGGCGGGCTCCGCGGTGATGTCGCGGTAGTTCTTGAAGCTCGTGGCTGCCGCCAGGAGCAAGGTGGCGGAATCGGCATTTTCCACCACGATTGCGTTGTCCTTGACCGTCGCCTTGCCTCCTTGCAGCACCACCTTGAGTCGCGCCTCGAATCGCAGGCCGCCCTCCTCGACTAGGCCGGCCAGGACAAGTCCCGAGCCAAGCGACCCTTTGGAGTGCGGCGATTCATCGCCGCTTTTTGCACTGCGCACGGATGTCGGCGATGCGGTTTTCGGGTGAAGAAACGCATCGCTCGCCAGCACCGGAAAACACTTCGAAAGCGGCGATGAATCGCCGCACTCCAAGAGCGGAGCGAAAACCGAACTGTCCCCCTCCCGAATGGCCTTCGTGCGCGCCGACTTGTGCGGGCTATCGAGCTTTGCCGTGAAGCTGACG
>CAYGZI010000345.1:0-6678 GCA_964354245.1 uncultured Planctomycetaceae bacterium | reverse complement strand
GGGTCATTACCCCGCTGGATTACCTCTTGGCCACCTACGGCTCGTGGACCGACGCCCCATGAAAAGGGACTAGGGGCTGGGGGCGGGGCCACCCGGTCGTTTCCCCCGCGACGCGGCAGCCGTCGCGCTGGATGCGGCCGACCACCTGTGGCTCCAGCGGCGTCCGCTCCGGGAAGCCGCCAAGCTGGGCCACGAAGAACTGGCGCAGACGCTCCTGGTACGCCTTGGCCTGTTCGGGCGTCTTGATCTTCTCGTATTCGGCCTGGCGCCGGCCAGGGTCAGAACGGCGGCGAGGACGACCAGCTTCCGGACCATGATCCGACTCCTTTCACAAAGCGTCGCTCTGGCGGTCCCGGTCCCACTCGGCGCGACCGCCGGTAGCGGCTCTATGGGGGATCACGAGGGCCCGCGGCTCGCCTGGAGCTTAGCCGGGCGCCTGTCTGTCGGCAAGAGAGCCGCTTAGAGACTGAGCGATTCCAGCTCGGGGTGATCGCCCGCGTACATCATTTCCTTCAGTTGCAGGCCGAGCTGGTAGAAACCGGCCCCCAGGGGATGGAGGTGCCTTGCCCGGGCGCGGACGTAGCTCATCCTCCCCGCCCAGCGGAAACCGAGGACCACTTCGTCCAAGGCCCGCGGCTCGCTGAGCACCAGGGCGACCCCCAGGGTGGTGAACTCCTTGGTGACGGCGGCGAACATCCGCTCCACCATCGGCCGGTTCTTGTCCAACGGGATCACCAGGACCACGACGCAGAGGTTGACGCGGGTTTCCACGCGCGGGCCTTCCATGAGGCCCTTCAATTCCGGGCAGTTGTTGTTGACCAGTTTCAGCATGAAGCTCTGGACTTCATGCTTCTTATTCGCGGTGAACAGCGACACGGCACTCCCCCCAGGAGCAGAAAAGGATGCTTCCTAGTGAAGCATAGCTCACCAATCCGGGGCAGGACGAAGAAAACCTTCCGCCGAGCCGTCATCGCAAGACTTGGCCGGCCAATAGGATGCGCCGACCGTTGTGGACCGAGCGGCTCGCCCGTATGATCGGGGCGTGGGGCAGGTTGCCAACCTGCCTCACATGGCGCGGGGAAAGCCCACGGGTTGCAGCCCCTGGGCTTTCGGACGATCGGTAAAGCCTGGAGGAACGTAGCATGAGACCCTGGTGTGCGTGGATGGCGATCTGGCTCCTGACCGCTACTGGCATCGCCGTGGGGCAGGTTGCCAACCTGCCCCACGTGGCGGCCGGTCCAACGAACCTCGTGCGGAACCCCAGCTTCGAGGAGGACCGCGGCGCCCGCGGCGTCCCCGACGGCTGGCAAACGGCCGGCGACTCGCGTCAGGTCACCCAGATACTCTCTCTCGACAAAGGCCGCGAGGGCAAACGCTGCGCCAGGCTTTCCTGCACGCGGTTCGTCGCCGGATCGTCCGCCGCCCACGCCATGCTCTGCCAAATGCACGTGCCCGTGCGCCGCGGGGCCACCTACCGAATCCGCTTCTGGGCCCGGGCCGAGGACATCGCGTCCGACGTGGTTTCCCTGGCGCTGTCCGACACGTCCGTCTGGGCGGACTGCGGGCTGCAAGACTCGTTTGTTCCCACGACGGAGTGGGCGCAGTACGAGAGTATCTTCCGCGCCACACGGGATTGTCCGAAGGCGAGCCGGTTTCAGATCTGGTTCCTTGCCACGGGGACGCTCTGGCTGGACGACGTGGAGTTTGTGGAGTTGGCGGCCTCCGAGAGCCCGTTCCAGCCGGCAAACGTCATCGCCGCGGCCGGCCGCAAGAACCTGATCCCCAACGCGAGCTTCGAGTGCGGCGCCGACGGTTGGGGCTCGGCCGAATGGGACCGCGCGCGCCACTGGGGCGGTCCGATGAACCGGCTTTTCGGCACACTCGATGAGACCGCAGCGATCGATGGCGACACCAGTCTGAGAATCGAGCTTTCGCCCCAGACCCAGCCGGTCTCCTATTTCGACTATTACGATCTGCACCGGATGCCCGTCCGCGCCCCGCTGGCCGGCAGTCTGGGTTTTGTCGAGGTGGAGCCCGGGAAGCCCTACACGCTCTCAGCCTTCATGAAGGGCAAAGCCCCGGGCACTCCGGCCCGGCTTGCGGTGCGGAGTTTCCACGGCGGGACGCCGAGCAAGCTGGTCCGGCTCACGACGGAGTGGCAGCGGTACAGCCTCACGTGTACGCCGCAAACCCGGTGGTGCTACGTGCTGGCCGGCCCCGATTTGTGCCCGGGCGGAGATAATCCGAATCCGCCGCAATCGGCCGCCGTCTGGCTCGACGCCGTGCAACTGGAGCGTGGGGAGAAGCCCAGCGAGTTCGCCCCGCGCTCGCCGATCGAGTTCGGCGTGACCACGGAGAAGCCCGGAAATGTCTTCGGTGTTGGGGAGCTGCTCCGCGTCTTCTGCACTTTGGCCGGCGGCGATGCCAGCCGCGCCCGCGACGTGAAGGTCGATCTTCATCTTACGGACTTCTTCGACCGGGAAGTGTGGAGCCGCGAGGTGAAGGCAACCGTGCCTGCCCGGAAAAGCGTCCGCATCCCCGTGGACCTGTCGGGGGATGCCGCGCGAATGGGATTCCTGCGGCTCAGGGCGATACTGACCTCCGGCGACGAGACCCAAGAGCGGTCGATGCGATTGGCCGCGATCCCGGTCTACCGGCAGAAGGATTCCCGCTTCGGCGTAAATCACGCCTACCCGTGGCCTCACCTCTTGGACTTGTCGCGCCAGGCCGGGCTGGTGTGGGTCCGCGATTGGTCGCTGAAGTGGCAGGACGTCGAGCCGGAGAAGGGGCGATTCACGTTTGCCGAGACCGATCTTCAGATCGACCGCCCGCGCGGGCACGGACTTGCGGTGCTGGGCCTCTTGCCGTTTCCGTCGAGCAACTGGTCGAGCAGCGCCCCGGCCAGTGTAAGTGGCCGCGGATCGTATCCGCAGAACCGGGCCCGCGTGGCCTACGCCCCGCGCGACACCGCGGAGTTTGAGAACTACGTCGAGAAGACCGTCGCGCACTATAAGGGCCGGATCGCGTGGTGGCAGTGCTTCAACGAGCCGCTCTACACAGACTACGCCTTGCCTCGCAGCCGCGGCTACGACGGGACGACCTACGGCCGGCTGGTCGTGGCCTTTGCCGCGGGGGCCCGCCGGGCCGACCCGCAGTGCCACGTTCTGGCCGGGATCGGCGGGATCAACGACGGCCAGATCCTGGACGACTTCGACCGCATGTTTGCCGCCGGGGGCTTGAAGGCGGCCGACGCGATCGACATCCACCACTACCCCACGCTCCGCCCGCCCGAGTTCCTGGAGGGCCTGCTGGTGAAGCTCAACGCCCTGATGGACAAGCACGGGAGGCGCAAGCCGATCTGGATTACGGAGTACGGCTACTACGGCGATGACGAGCCGCAGACGATCCCCATGCGTCACGGCGGCTTTGACAGGCCGCTTGCCAGCGAGCGGCTTCAGGCGGAATACGCCGTGCGTTGGGCGGTGATCGCGCTGGCCAACGGCGTGGACAAGGTCTTCTATCACGCCGGCACCTGCCCGGGGATCAACGCCGACAACCTCGAAGGCGTGTTCTACAAGTACGGCGGCCAGCCGCGGAAGATCTACGCTGCCCAGGCCGTGATGGCCTCCTTTCTGACACCGAGCGCGAAGTTTGTCAAGAAGCTCTCGCTGGGACCGGCGGTACGAGGGTATCTCTCCCGCGACGGCGAGCGACTGGTGGCGGTGGTCTGGTCGCCCGCAAGCGCGAAGGCGGCCCCAATCCGCGTGACGGAGCCCAAGATCGGCATCATGGACTTGATGGGCCGGGCGCAGCCTTCTGGGGACTTCACGCCCAGCGGCACGCCGGTGTACCTGGTCGCCAACGGCCTTTCGGACGAGGCATTCGAGGCGGCGGTGAAATGACTCTCTGTTGTGGATACCGAAGGGTGGGACAATCGCAGCGCAGTCCCACCAGGAAAGAGGAAGGACCGTGAATTCCGGTGGGACTGCGCTGCGCTGGTCCCACCCTACGTCTTAGGAGCCAAGCGACCGATGAATCTACCTGCCATCCTGACCGTCTTCCTGACCATCCTGGCCGGCGCCGCCGCGCCGGCCCAAGAGATCGTCGTCACGCGCGACACCGTCCTGGCCAAGGACGCCGTGCTGAACTCGCGCCTGGTGATCCGCGCCGACTATGTGACCATCGACGGAAACGGAGCCACGCTGGTCGGCCCGGGCACGGCCGGCAAGCCGGACTCCTTCCAGGGCTTCGGGGTCGCGGCCGAGGGCTGCAAGGGCGTGACCCTCCGCAATCTCAAGGTCAAGGGTTTCGCCGCCGGGCTGGCGGTCGCGGACGCCGAGCACTGGCTGATCGAGCAGTGCGACTTCTCCGAAAACTACCACGTGCCCGAGGCCGGCTGGGGCAACGGGCCGCGCCAGGGAGGCATGATCCTCACCCGCGTGCGCAACAGCATCCTCCGCAACAACCGGGCCAACCGCGTCTGGAACGGCCTCGACCTGGACAACTGCTCGGCAAACCTCATCGCCAAGAACGATCTTTCCCGCTGCTCCAACGTCTGCCTGAAGATGGCTACCTCGTCCGCCAACAAGGTGCTGGACAACAACCTCTCCTACGGCATCCGCATCGCCCCCGGCGAGGTCCACGCCCGGGACTCCACCTGCGTGCTCATCGAAAGCGGCTCCGACGACAACTACTTCCGCGGCAACGACATCACCCACGGCGGCGACGGCCTCTTTATCCGCGTGCTCAACAACTGGGTCTCCACGCGCAACGTCTTCGTCCAAAACGACTGCTCCTACGCCCACAACAACTGCGTCGAGTCCTGGAGCCCGGGCAACACCTTCATCGGCAACAAGGCCAACCACGGCTCCTACGGCTTCTGGCTCGGCGGCAGCGACCAGACGGTCCTGGTGGGCAACGAGGCGGCCTACAACGGCCTGCCCGACGGCAACCACAACGCCCCAGAGGCGGGATTCTCGCACGGCGGCATCGTCTTCGTCGGCGGCTCCGCAAGCCACGGCAAGCTCATCGGCAACCACTGCCACCACAACAACGGGGCGGGCATCGTTTTCCGCGGCGACGTCCAGACCAAGGGCAAGCGGTGGCGGACCTTCCACTGGATCGTCCAAGGGAACCGCCTCGAAGACAACCAGTGGGGCATCTACGGCCTGTACGGCGACTGGATCTACCTGGCCGACAACACCTTCCGCGGCAACGCGAAAGGCAATCACCTCGACGCGGTCACCAACCTGATCGAAGTCAAGCCGCAAAGCGGCGTCCAGGCCGCGCCGCGGGCAATCCTCGATGGCCCGCGCGTGGCCAAGACCGGAGACCAAATCGTCTTCGACGCCTCGCGATCCACAGATCCTTTGGCCAGGCCGCTTCAGTTCCGCTGGGACCTCGACGGCGCCGTCTCCTCCGAGGCCACGGTGAAACACGTCTTCGCAGAGCCGGGGTTCTACCGGGTCGGCTTGACCGTCACCGCCGGCGGGCTGGCCGACCTGGCCTTCCGCGATTTCCTGGTGGCTGCCGAGGTGATAAACGAACTGGGCGCCGAAGGCGGCGCAGCCCAATGGGGCTCGGTGATCGAGGGAGATGCCACGGGCAAGGCCAAGCTCGTGTTCCACGACGATCCCGAGGCAATCGTGGGTCGTTCGGCCCTGCGATTCCGCCCGGACATCTACCCGGGCATGGACGTAACGGCCGTCTATCCTGCTGCGCGAAACGCCGGCTGGGACTTCTCGCCCCGCAAGCAGCTCTCGTTCTGGATGAAGTGCCAGAATCCGAACCCCACGGGCTTTCAAGACGCGGGCCCGTTGGTCTGGCTGGAGGGGCCGGGCGGGCGGATCGCCTACACGCCCTCCGGCGGGCGCAACCCCGTGCGCGATACCGCGCGGAGCGAAGACCGCTGGATGTGGCAGCGGGTGGTGATTCCGCTTTCGGGCGGCGAATACTGGAAGCGGGAGGTGACGGGCACGCCGAAGCTCGGGCGGATCGACGCGGTCGGGTTCGTCTTCGACTCGTGGGAAGCCTCCCCGTTTACGGTCTGGCTGGACGGGCTGAGCTGCGAGTAGGGGCGAAGGCGGCAAGAGCAGGGCGACCCATGCCGGACGCGTTGGGTGCCATGCCCACGCTTGCGTGGGCATGTCGTGGGGCCGCATGGCGACGCAAGCGTCGCCATGGCACCCGTCAGATCGCGTGCGTCGACCCGCTAGTCCGAATCGCCGCCTCACACACCGCGCCACCCCGGCTATTCTTCTGGCGGGATGAGCCCTATAATCGACCAATGGGACCGAGGGTTCCTCCTGACTGGGGGTATCCAGACCACCTTGTCATTCGCGTCCCGCACTGCACCAGCCGTCGATCCCCCAGCCTCCTGCTCGTTTCATGGCCCGTCCACGACTCACTTCTCCCGACCAATCCCTTTGGGTCCGTTTCTTGTTCCGCTGCTACGAGGGGTTGGCCTCGCTGAAGCTTGCGGTGGTGTTGGTGGCCGTGTTCGCTTTGCTGTTGGCCTTCGCCGCGCAGGTGGATGGCAAGTTCTCGGGCGCCGAGAGTGCCAGCTTCGGCAACGAGGCGATGCTGTTTGGTGTCTACCGGACCTGGTGGTTCGTCGCGCTTTGCGTGCTTCTGTTCCTGAACGTGCTCTGCGCCGCACTGATCCGCTTCCCGTGGAAG
>CAYGZI010000344.1:0-6706 GCA_964354245.1 uncultured Planctomycetaceae bacterium | reverse complement strand
GGAGGACAGACATTCTTGTCTGTCCGATTGGACAGGCAGGAATGCCTGTCCTCCTGGGGTTCAACCTTTCAAATCAGGTGCGTCGGCTCACTAGTCCCCAGTCCCCAGTCCCCAGTCCCTAGCCCCTCGTCCCTAGCCCCTCGTCCCTAGCCCCTTTTTGAACGTCGAAACAGGGCCGCACCTAAGTATTCGGACTCAGAGGGGCACGTCGGTGATGGACGATTCGGCCAGGCAGCGGGCGCAGCGCCCGCCTCGGCAGCCGAGAACCTTGCGCCCGCGCAAGACGTTTTCACCCCGACCCCGCTCAGCACCCCCACGGCCCGTGCTTTGTCATGTCGGATACGTCCTATCTTTTGCTCAAGGGCCCTATTCACCCGCCGCAGGCCGCAGGCGCAAGATTGTCACCGAATGGGCCGGGAACGTGTAGCGGAACTTGGGTGCGGTGATGTCGACCGGGCGCGTGATTGGCGCGACCTTCTCGGGCTGGTCGAGGGAGTTCTCATCGGCCGGGTCGGCGGAAGTGAGGATTGTGGCCGTGGCGGATTTGATGGCGGGGCCGGCGCCGCGGAGGTCGATCTGGGTGTCGTGCGAAGAGTTGGAGACGTTGACGACCTTGAGGATGACGTCGCCCGAGGGGCGGGCAAGGCCGGCCACGGCGTAGAGGGACTTCATCTGCCCCTTCACGTCGTGGATCAGCTTGCCGTCGAGAAAGCAGCGGATCCGGCTTCCGGTGAGCTCGATGCGGATGTCGTACCAGCGATTGGTCTCGATCCGGCCGCGGACGTCGTTGCCGACGATTCCGCCCAGCTCGATGGCGTGCCGCGTGTTGCCCCAGCCGCCGAGGTTCCACCAGGCCTTGGCCCGCGGGTCCTGCACGCGGAACATGATGAGGAAGCCCTCGGCCCCGCCGAGCTTGCGGGCCTTGAGGCTGTAGGTGTAGTTGTCCCAGGACCGCTCGCCGGCGATTGCGCGGACGTCGGTTTCGCGGCCCATTTGGCGCAGGGTCCCGTCCTGGACGGTCCACTGGCCGCGGATGGTCTTCCAGCCTTCGAGGCCCTTGGAGAAGTCGGACTGGAAGAGGGTCTTCTCTCCGCGGGTGACCTTGAGGTCCTTGAACTCGGCCTGGGTGGCCCAGGTGCCCACGCCGATGGCCCCGCCCTTGGCCCCGACTTCCACGAGCGGGGCGTCGAGGTCGATGGGCAGGACCACGTCGCCGCGGTTCTGACCGAACATCTTTTGGACGTGGTACGACGGCGTGCCGTAGACGCGGGAGCTGTCGAAGTTGACGGCGTCGGGATTCCACTGGCGCCAGCCGACATTGACGAAGAGCGGGGCGTAGGAGGACATGACCACGATATCGGAGTTGCGCTCCATGCCGGTCATGAAGGCGGCCTCGCCGATTGCCCCGCGGAGGTTCCCCCTACCGCAATTCTGTGTGACCGCGTATTCGCCGACGTAGATCTTGGGCCCCTTGCGGTCGTACTTGTCGTACCGCTCGGCGTTTTGGATGAAGAACTCGGGGTTGTTGTAGTAGTGCTCGTCGAGGATCTCGGTGGGCCACTGGCTGGTGCGCTCGTCGGCCACCAGGACGATCTCCGGATAGCGGGCCTTCAGCGCGTCGTAGAAGAGGCGATAGCGCTCCTGGTAGAGCGGCCCACCGTTCTCGTTGCCGATCTCCAGGTACTTGAGTTTGAAGGGGGCGGAATGGCCGGCCTTGGCCCTCAAGCCGCCCCATTTGCCGGTGACCGGGCCGTTGGCGTACTCGATCGCGTCCAGGGCGTCCTGCACCCAGGGGCCCATCTGGTCCATGGGGACGCGGTCTTCATGGGCCATGCCGCAGTTGATCACATAGAGCGGCTCGGCCGCGAGGTCCTCGCACATTTGCAGGTACTCGTGGTAGCCCAGCCCGTCGGTGGAGCGATAGCCCCAGAGGTTCCAGTGGCCGGGGCGCTGGGCGACGTCGCCGATCGTATCCTTCCAGCGGAAGGCGTTGGCCAGCTTGTTGCCTTCGACGTAGCAGCCGCCGGGGAAGCGGACGAAGGCGGGCTTCATCGCGGCGAGCATTTCGGCCAGGTCGGGGCGCAGGCCGTTGGACCGGCCCTTCCAGGTCTCCTTGGGAAAGAGCGAGACCATGTCGAGCCAGAGGGTACACGGCGAGGAAACCGAGAGCACCACGCGGGCGGCCGCACTGGTTTCGCCGGCAGTGAGCGAGCAGTCGAATTTCTTCCACTCCGGCCCGATGCCCTCGATCTTGCCGGCGGCCAGGACCGAGTCGCCGTGTTCCAGGCTGACCGCGATGGGCCCGGCGAGGCCGTCCGTGTTTCGGGCGTACAGGGCAAGCACGTAGTGTGCCCCCTTCTTGACGGCCATCCCCTTGAAGCCCTCGTTGGCCACGCCGACGCGGCCGCCATCGTCCTTGGTGATGTCCAGTCGCAGGCAACGGCGGTTCTTGTCGTTGAGCGGGCGAGACGTGTCCAAGGTCATTACGGCTTCGGCCCCGGGGGTCTTGACCAGCGACCACGCGACCGGCTTGTCGGCGTCCTCAAACGAGCGGTTCTGCACCATCTCGGCATAGAGGCCGCCGTCGCCGGCGCGGTTGATCTCCTCGAAGAAAAGGCCGTAGAGGAGCGGACTGATCTTGACGCCGGGCCGATCGACGTGGACGGTCAGCGCGGCCGGCGATTGGGCCGGGGTTTGTGCAAGGAGCGTCGCGCCCATTGCGAGGAACATTGCCACGGCGATACAAGAGTTTTGAAGAAGTCGTGCCATTGGTGCCTCCCAAGCGATAAGCCATCTGATGCACAGGACCCGAGCCACCATTATGAAAAGGCGATCGGCGTAGGCACAGGCCCCGGCGACTCGGATGGGCGCGCAGGCCAGGGTTTGGACCAGGGCTATCGCATTAACTTAACCAAAATGATAAGATGTCTATGCTTGAGGCGATAGAGGTGGCCGAAGAAGCGAGTCCCGTGCCCTCCGCTTTTCTAAGAAAAGGCTTGGCAACGGCTTCCGCCGATGATCCGGCGGGGGCCGTTTCGGCTTTCCTGGCCGGATTCGGCCGAGGGGTTCCCGGGCGAGTCTGTTCGCCTCGATGGGTCTGCATTGGGGGAGGCAGGCCCGTGAGTCTCAGCCGGCCCGCACTCGCGCGTTTGTGGACCTGGCGGTCAGCGGGTTACTCTCGGGGGAAGTCCAAGAGAAACGGCCGAAACCGGGGAGACAGATCCCTATACAGGCGGTCCACTGGCCGATGGCGGTGATGACGGTCAGGCAGGTCAACAGGGCCATAAGCAAGAGCATCGCGCAGTCCATCGCGGTGGGGCGACGGTCGCTCCAAACCGATTGCACGAGATTTCTTAGGGAGTTCCTCATGTCCAAGGATACTTCGGCGAGGCGGGCCGGGCAAATGGCCGCCCCCGACTGTCGGAGGGGCAGAAAAAAGGGGGAAATCGGAGCTTGCGGGTCGTGACGGGCCAACCCTTCGAAGTGTCAAGCTCGACGCCGAGGACCGCGGGCCCCATAAGGTCAAGGCAGATTTGGGGTTTGCGGGCCTCCCGCGGCGGACTCGATTGACAATTCCCTACCGGCTGCATAAATGATCCTAAGACCGTCTAACAAAATGGGGACAGGCACCTCGCGGCCACCCGGTTCGCCCCTCGAGGCGCCAACTGTCTCGGAGCCAGTCCCCATTTTGTTAGACGGTCTAAACGGAGGCCGATTGGCCCCGGTGCGTCAAAACAAGCTCTCACGCGGTTCGAGGAGGAGATTGGAATGAGCGTCTTGGTGACCAAACAAGCCCCTGACTTCTGTGCGCAGGCCGTGATGCCCGACTGCTCTTTCAAGAACGTGGCCTTGAAGGACTATCGCGGCAAATACGTGGTCCTGTTCTTCTATCCGTTGGATTTCACGTTCGTCTGCCCGACGGAGATCATCGCGATGTCGGAGGCCGCCGCCCAGTTTGAGGCCCTTGGCGTGCAGCTTCTGGGTTGCTCGGTGGATAGTCACTTTTCGCACCTGGCGTGGTGCAATACGCCGCGCAAGGCGGGCGGGCTGGGTCCGGTCCGCTACCCGTTGATTGCCGACCTGGACAAGAAGATCGCCGAGGCGTACGACGTGCTGTTGCCGGCGGGGATCGCGCTGCGGGGCCTGTTCCTGATCGACAAGGAGGGGATCGTGCGCCACCAGGTGGTCAACGACCTGCCACTGGGCCGCAACGTGGACGAGGTGCTGCGCATGGTGAAAGCCCTGCAGTTCGTCGAGAAGCACGGCGAGGTCTGTCCGGCCAACTGGCACGAAGGGGCCGCCACCATCAAGCCCGACCCCAAGGGGAGCCAGGAGTTTTTCGCCAAGGAGTACAAGTAGGTCACCGTACCCGGGTCGGCAGAATGACCATCGGGATGCCGGTCCATTGGAGGCGCCGCTGCACGGAGACTGCCGTCTGGTTGTGCAGCAGGCGCTGGAGCCAGGAGTCCTTCTGGAAGACCAGTTGGCCGGCGAAAACGGTGGACTTGGGGAACAGCTTGACGACCTTGGTGCAGAGTTCCTCGAGCTCGTCCACCGCGTCGGTGCCGACGCTGCAGAAGCCGGCAGCCGGCACTCCCAGGCGCCGCGCGAGATCGACGTAGCGGTCGACCGAGGTCTGGGTGTGCTTCTCGAGTTCCTCGACGGCCCCGGCCCCCTTGAAATTGCCCGAGTCCACCACGCCCGCCGAGACGAATACGAAGTTCTTGAAGTAGTCCGGCGCAAAGCGGACGACGTTGAGCATCGTGTGGATCCCCAGGCCGCTGTAGCCGCCGACGAGGATCACGGCAGTCGGCTTGGCGGGATCGGGCGGGGCCATGTTGGGCTCGCCCGAGGTGACCATGCGGCCGAGGGTCTCGTCGAGGACCTTGAGTTTCGCGCCCACTCGCGTGTAGTAGCGGTGGATCAGGAAGCTGACGCCGATGCAGACGCCGCTCACTCCGATCGTGACCCAGCCCCCTTCGCGGAACTTGACCACGACGGTCACCGCCAGGATCGACACGCACAAGACCGCGCCCGCCAGGAAGAGCGCTAGCCGCCTGCGCCAAAGGGGGTTCTCGCGGCGGAGCTTCACCCAGTGTCGGGACATCCCGACCATCGAGAGCGAGAAGGTGACGAACACGTTGATCGAGTACATGATCACCAGGGTGCCCACGTCTCCGCCGGTCGCCACCAGCGCGCCCAGCGCCGCGGTTCCCATCAACAGGATGCCGTTGTGCGTGGCGAGGCGGTCGGAAAGATTGGCGAACCAGTGGGGCATCCAGGAGTCGTGGGCCATGTAGCCCAGCAGCCGCGGCCCGCCGATAAAGCCGGCCTGCGCCGCGACGACCAACAGCGTCCCCTCGGATGCCAGCGTGAGGAACCGAAAGAGCGGCCCGAGCCACCAGCCCTGCATGCCGGTGTCCCGGATGAATCGGTCCGTCAGCAGGTAGTTCATCGTCTTACCATCCCCCTCGGGAGATCGGATTCCCAGAAGCAGGTAGGCGATGATCAGCCCGCCGGCAGTGAAAGCCAGCGACCACGCCATGTACCCCATGGTCCGCTTCGCATTCGCGACCCGCGGCTCGCGGATCACCGGAATGCTGTTGGAGACCGCTTCCAGGCCCGTGTACGTGCCCGCTCCCAGCGAATAGGCATGGAGTAGCAGGAGGAGCATTCCTCCGAGGCCGAGCTGCGGGCTGCGCATCCCCGCGCCCAACTGGTGATAGATGCCCGTCGCCCTCTCGCCCACCGACGGCAGGTGCAAGGAGATGCTGCCCAGAATGAGGACGAAGTGCGTCACCAAGAACAAGAGGAAAATCGGCAAGAGGACCTGAACCGATTCCTTCACCCCACGCAGGTTCAGCACGATGAGTGCGACGATCAGGGCAACCTCCGCATAAATCTTCAGCGCCGACCATTCGGGGGGGAGAAGACTGAAGAGTGCGTCGCCTGCGGCGGCAATCGACACGGTGATCGTCATCACGTAGTCGACCAACAGCGCACAGCCCGACACCACGCCGGTCCGTTGGCCCAAGAGCTTTGAGGCCACCAGATACCCGCCGCCTCCGCTGGGGAACTCCTCGATGATGTGGCTGTAGCAGGCGGCGATGATGAAGACCGTACCCGCAATCGCCACCGCGAGGAACACCGCCAGGTAGCTGTGCTCCCCAAGGTTCTTGAACGCTTCGGGCGGGCCATAGCAGGAGGAGGAGAGCCCGTCGGCCCCCAGCCCGACCCAGGCCAGAAAGGCGACCAGCGAGACGTGGCGGAAGAGCGACTTGTCGGCCAGGTCCCGCGGCTTGCCGATCAGGAGCGTCTTGAGCCGCTCGGGGAGCGTGGGCTGCTCCTCGGGGTCGGTCCGCCGCGACTTCTCCTCTTCCGGCGCGCCGGCGGGCTTGCCCGGCGAGTTGCCGGAAGACGGGCTGGCCCTGCGATTCCGGGCGGGCTTGCCGGGCACCGAAGGATCTGAGGGGCGCTCGGGGTCTGGCTCGGGGGTCGGTGGAGGGTTCATGGAGGGGGATCGCCCCGGGGGATGATCGGCGACTGGCTCGGAATTATAGGTCCTGACGGCGGAGGTCTGCCAGAAGGCCCTCTAACGGGGAATGTCCCCCCATTGGTTGGGCGGCCGGTTTGATTACGCACCCGTGTCGGGGTAGGCTCGCACTCTGGGCACCTCGGATGCGAGTGGGCCGACGCACCTGATTTG
>CAYGZI010000343.1:0-6711 GCA_964354245.1 uncultured Planctomycetaceae bacterium | reverse complement strand
AACGCTTGCCGCCATTGAGGAAACAACTCCAAACCTGATATACACAGTCAAATTAAGTTCTTCGCAGGTCTTCTCTTCCGTCCTGGCAAGCCCGTTTTCGCAGCCCCCATTTCATCCTTCATCCTTCATCCTTCATCTCTCATCCCTCATCCCTCATCCTTCATCCCTTGTGGTTACGCCGCCGTGCCGCCCACCATCCAACCAGGCTGCCGCCCACGAGGAGCAGGCCCAGGGCGCTCGGCGTGAGCATCAGCCACCAGATAAGGCCACCCGCCGCCCCCACCAAGTGCGGAGATCGGCTCGCTGCTCGCGGCAGCACGCCTCGGCGGATGCCGACCGCCAGGACCGCCGTTCCCACCGCGATCCCCGCTGCGGCGAGAACTCGCCACCACGGCCAGTCCCTGCGCGGCCCGCGCACGACCAGTGGAATCCCTTGCGCCCCCGGCTCCGTGATGCAGCGGACCGCGGACTGTGACCGGTCCAAGTTCCACCGCCATAGACCGATCGGGTCTTCCGATGGCGACGTCTCGCCCGGGCCTTGGGCCAGCCCCTCCCCAGCGCCCAGCCGTTCTGCAAAGAGCGACTGCCGCCGCTGGATGGCCTCCACCTCTGCGCGGGCGGACGCCGAAGCCTCCGTGCCTTCCGCACTCGCCAAACGGCGGAGGACCCGCTCCTGAGAGAGGTTCCACCGGCGGGCCCATGGGCGATACCATCGGACCAGCTCCTCGGGCTCGCCGGCTGCGCTGCTTACGGCCTTTTCGATCATCTCCGCGATCGTCCGGAGGCGGACCATCTCCTGATCCAGACGTTCGGCCGACGCAAGGCCCTCGGCCGTCGCCACGTCGAATCGCCCCGGGCCGCAAATGCTCCACAGCGTTTGCCTCGCGGGCACGTCGACGATCTCCGGCGCACCGAACTGCGGCCGCCGGGAGATCCCAGGGTCCGGTTCCGTGCCCGCGAAGAGAATCTCGATCCGTTGCGGCAATGCACCCGGGCCCAAGGAGACCTGCCAAGTGCGATTGTCGCCTGCGGCACACGCGGCCGGGGCTTCGCCGGCCGTGGCCTGAATCAGGCGGCACCCCTCCGGGAGACGGAACGTGCAGACGCTCAGGCCGGCCGGCTCCACGTCGAAGGCCGCCACTCCGTGCCACGTCCCGTCGGCCTGCCATACAATGCCGATGTCCGCCAAGAGGACTTGAGGGGCGACGCGTGGGCGATCGGGGGGCTTCAGGACGGCCTGGAACGGCCGCTGCACCACCTTGTACGCAACCAGCCAGTCCCGGTCGCCCGGCGATGAGGCATACTGTCCGGCCAGAGGCACCGGGGCCAAGCCTTGCGTTTCCCAGGCGAGCGGTCCGAGGTCCGTCCGGATCGGAAGCACCAGCACCCTCTCGGTGATTTCCGCCTGCTCCAGCATGATCTCTCCCACGCCGACCCGCTCCCCAGGAGAGAACGACAGCGGACTGGCGACCGTCAGATCAGACGCCCCTTCCA
Source organism: uncultured Planctomycetaceae bacterium (assembly GCA_964354245.1). Taxonomy (GTDB): domain Bacteria; phylum Planctomycetota; class Planctomycetia; order Pirellulales; family Thermoguttaceae; genus CAYGZI01. The sequence goes on along the minus strand of CAYGZI010000343.1, from coordinate 5,217 downwards.
TGGCGGCACGCGGCCGGATGACCAGCACGCGCCCGGGGCGGTCGGCCAGGTCGCTCACCGCGACGGACGCCGGCGGATCCACCACAAACGGACCGGCCCACGAGCCGGGCACTTCCACGCGGAACTGGTCGGCCAACCCCTCCCCGACGCGAAGGCGGAAGCGGACCTTGCCTTGCCACGCCCCTGCCTCGCGATGCAGGGCGGTGATTTGCTCGCCCTCGATCTTGGGCCGATTCGCAGCGAGCTTCAGAATGGCGCCGGCCGGCACCCCGCCCTGGGTCTCCAGCGACTTGGCCCACCGGCCCGTCGGCTTGCCCTCGTCGCCGATGGGGCCTGCGACCTCGATCAGCCCCGGCACGGCGTTGACCTCCACGCGGACCGCCGGGTGGCGGTAGACGTGGAGGGTCGAGGATTTCAAGTCGTCCGCCTTCACGCTGACTCCGCCAAGAGGGAAGACTCCGTCGCGCGGCGCAGGGAGCCAACCCCGCAGCCGGAGCGATTGTCTGCCGTACGCGGGGCCGTCCAAGAAGACGACGACCGTTCCGTCCCGGGCTCGCGACCACCGTGCCGCGCGTTGGCTCTCGTGTTCCCCGAGCCAGACCTCCTGGACTTGCAGTCCAGGCGGAGCGGCCACCGGGCACTGGAACTTGGGGCCGCCGGCGGTCTCCAAAACGGCTTCCAGAAGCACGTGAATGCCTTCCTCGTCGCAGCGGAGCCACAACGTCTGCTCCGCCGTCGTGCGGGTTGGGACGGGACGGGTCGAGATGCTCCAGTCCGGCCGTGCTGAGGCCAGGTGATAGGCCACCAGCGGCTGCGCCTTGGCTTCGCCCCACGCCGTCAGGAACAACATCGCCGAGAGCGGCTGAAGCCCGACGCCAGGCTGCAACTGGTGCTCCAAACGCGGATCCACCGACACGGCCATCCAGCGCCGGGTGGTCCGGGCGTCGCACACGTCCAAGTAGGGAAGCCGAAGCGAGCCAACGCCCGGGTGTCCGGTCAACAGAAAGGACAATCGCTCGACCCACGGGCCCGACGCAGGCGGCGCCACGTCAAACCGCAGGACCTGCGGGTGGCCGGGAAGGATCTCGACGCGACGGGCGGCGCCGCGGTCCTTGTCGAGGGGCAAGAGCCGCAGCCGGGGATCGACTGCCACCTGGAGCTGCCGGACCTCGCCCTCGGCAGCCTTGAGCTTCACCAACGCATCCAGCACCACGGACCCCGGCTGGACCCGGAGCCACAGGAGTTGCTCCACCTCCACAGGCGAGGCGGCGGGACCCCCTGCCCGGCGCTCCTGCCAGCGGATCGTCAAGCGGTCCGCCGGTCCCAACTGCGCCGTCACCTCCGGGGGATTTGCCTCGCGCACCACTTCTCCGAGCGCCGAAGGCACCTGGATCGTCGGGGCATCCCGGGGCACCGCCAACTCGACGCGAGCCGTCGCCAGGCGCGGGATTCTCATTTCGAAAACGCTCGAACGGCCACCGCTCGGGGGCGTCGGCCGCAGCGGCACATCGAGCCGATACCGCCCCGGATCCATCAACTCCAGCGACATCTGTCCGTCTTTCTCAGACCACTCCACCGGGATCGGCCGGCCCTCCAAAAGCACCCCTGCCGTCACCACCGGCGCCCATTGGCCGCCTATGGGAATGCGGACTCGCACGCGCGGCGCAGACACCTCTAAGTCGAACGTGGCCTTCAGGTCCTCCAGCGTCAGTCGCTCGGGCGACGACTGCCAGCTCATGGCGCCGCGGTACGCGGCATCGTGGATCAGCCAGCCTTGCGGCGGGTTGGACCGGGCTGCGGCGAGCCGTTGCAACTGGCCGAAGAGCCCTTCCGGCACATAGTACTTGTCCCCCGCCGGCTTCTCTTGGGCGTCCACCGGAATCAGCACGTTGTGGACCGCGATCGGCTCCGCGCGCGGCTTCGCCGCCGGCCCCTCCGCGCACGCCATAAGCCCTTGGAGCCAGATCGCCGTCCCCGCCAGCAGAACGACCCCCACAAAGGCCGAGGCCGTCGAAGGCGGGGCAGGCGGCACGGTGGAGACCGCGGCATCCGGCGCGGCAGGATCCTTCGGCCGGGTGCGGTAAAGGAAACGCAAAAGGAAGACGCACACGAGCCCCAACAGCGGGCCCGATGCGATCGGCACGTAGACCTCCGGGAGCACCAGGGCGCTCGCCGCCGCAAGGCCTGCTGCGCAGGCCAGCCACTCGGGCCGCAGGAGCCCTCGCCACGCCCCGAGGGCAAGCGCCGCCAAGAAAGCGGCCCAGCCCAAGGCCCGCACGGTCTCCGTGTGAACGACGGCCAACCGCACGCCCTCTCCCGCCCCGAGGTCGACTTGATACGTCGTCCAACCCAGGGCTTCGCCGGGACCGTGACCGGCCAACTCCACGACGGGCCACGGCGCGCGGGGCTCCGCGGGAGCCTGGACCCACGCGGCCAGCGGCGCCAACCAGGGGTCGTCGCCGCCCTCCGCGGCCTGGCGGAGATGGTCTGCCAACGCGCCGGGCAGGACGTGCCAGGCGGCCTCCCGCTCGATCGGCGCGAGCGAAGCCCCGTGCAGGGCCGCGTCCGTGGCGCTGGTCAGCAGCACGATGTCGCCTGAAAAGAGCAGCGCCAAGTCGGCCTGGCCCAGGAGTGCGATCCCGCGCTCGGCCGGTAGGTCGGGCGCGGCGACGGGAAGCCTGCTCCTCGCAGTCAGCCCCATCCGGACCAGGGCCTGGCGGTCCACGAGGAGCTTCCACGGCGAGTCCTCGGTCGCTCGGAGCAGCAAGTCGCCCCAGCTTGCGCGGGGGCCGGAGGGCTCGGGACCCGACAAGGCGTCTGCCGGTCCTGCACGCCGCAGGGCCCTTTCCGTAGCCCCCAGTTGCTCCAAGAGGCGTTGCGGCCTGAACGCGAGAGCCGCCGACTCCGGATGGCCCAAGACCAGTCGGCCCCAATCCTCTCCAACCCAGGGACGAAACGGCTTGGCCCCCGCCCCTTGCCCCAGCGGGCCGAACAGCCGTTGGCTGAAAGTCATCGCCGGCTCGTCTCCCCGTAGCGCCGGCAAAGAGGAATCGACCGCCCGATAGCCCGACGGAAGCCACACCGACCACGTCCGCGCCAAGACCGGAATGTCGATGGTGGGCAGGACCGGCTCCAGCCCCGCATACGTTCCCAGGCGCGGCCCGTCGGTGAGAAACTGCACCGAGACCAAGGCAAATCTCCGGCCCGGCGGCAGCGCCACGGCCACTCGCTCGGTCGGATCGTCCGAAATGCTGTGCCACGCCGCCCGGGACTCGTCGATCCAGATCCCCTGCACGTGCTGTCCGGTGAGCGGCCGAGGCAGCTCGATCTCCAACTGCCCTCGGCCGGCGTTCTGCACGCGGAAAGTCGCCAGGTGCCGCCCCACCCCATCCGGTTCGTAGCGGGATTCGAGGTGGCAGCTCCAGGCCCATGCGGTTGGCGGGCCGAGCCGGTTGTCGCCGGGCGTGAGGATCGCCACGCCTACGCCGGCCGCGGCGACCTCTCGGAGCGGGTCGTACCGATAGGTCGTCCGCGCTGCACTCGACGGATCCCCGGCAACGGGCTCCGCCGGGATGGGCGTGAGGCGATTGCCTTGGAGGCGGATGGCCGTGGGCCCCGACGAGTCCACCGCCAGCGTGCCCCGCTGACTGCCGGCCTCCGGCAAGCAGACCAGATTGACCGGCATGGCTTTGCCGAGGGGCGAGACCCGCGTGGCCCGGACCTCGAACGGCAGGTTGCGCGGCCGGCGCAGCGTGACTTCCCAGGTCCGGCCTTGGGCCGGCGCCGGGAGGCCGGATGGTCCGGCCGGCTGCCAGGGCCGGACGCCAAGCCGGCCTTCGCCCTCGCCGCTGAGGACCCACGGGAGGGGCGTGCCCTCGGGCACGGCGGACTGGATCAGAAGGCGGTCCACGCGGCCGCCTTCAGGCACGCACGCAATGCGGTACGACTCGACCAGGTTCTGCCCCGAGGCGGCGGCTTCCACGCGGATCGCGGCCCAGTAGCGGGGTTTCTTCGGCTCCAAGGAGACTTGCAGGCGCGAGGCCGCCGCGTCGTCCTCAAACAGCAGGCCCGTCGGCGGCTCCGCCAGCAGCTCCCGCTCCGCCGCGGTCAGACTCTGCGGATCGATCCGCGAGAGCCCATCATCCCCTGCCACTCTCACCTGAAAGGCATCGGCTGTGCGGACCATCACCAGGCGCCGGCCTCCGCTTGCGCCCGGGAAGCCGAGCGGGGTCAGTTGCTTCGCCGAGAAGACCTTGCCCAGCGGCGAGTGAAAGTGGCGCGCGGTGACCAATAGCCTGACGGGGCGGGCCGGCGCGACCGGCTTGGCCAGGCGCACGGCCAGCTTGCCCTGGCTCCCACCCTTGGGCTGGAAATCCCAACTGCCCAAGGCGTCGGCGGGGATCGTCTCCACGGTGTCGATGGCCCACAGCGCCGGCACGTCCGCGTCCACGTCGAATCGCTCCCCTTGGGTGACGCGGAGATCCGCGACCATCCGCGCCGTCATCTCGGCGTCGTTGAGGTCCAGGGTGGTGCCGGTGGTCAGGTGCAGCGGGGCGCGGGGCATTGCCACGACCACCTCGACGCCCCCGCCCCGCGTGAAGTACTGCAGCTCGATCGAGTCGCCGACTCGGGGGGCAGTCAGCCGGCCCGCGCCGGCCTGACGCCCTTCGATCACCCACAGCCCCTCCAGCGCAAACGGCGCCGGCACGGACAACGTGGCGCTCCCTTCTTCCCAGAAAAGGTCTTCTGCCCGCAAACTCGGCAGGCGCCAGCGGCGGCCAAGCCTCAGGGGGGCCGCGGCCGTTAGCCGCAACTGACGCGAGAACCCGCGGACCGGTCCCGGCAGCTCGATCACCACCCGCGATTTCCCGCCCTCCTTAGAGCCCGGCACGACCGACCACGGGATCGCCGAATCGCCGTAGCGGGCCGACGTCAACCGCAGTCCCGGGTCCATCTCCAAGACGACCTGCCGTAGCGGCGCACCTGGCACGTCGAGTGCCAACAGAGCCGAGACGTTGATCCCACCCGGCGAAACGTCGTAGGTCATCGCCTGGCGCACCGTGTTGGGCTTGCGCTTCGGGTCCAACTCCTCCGATGGAGTCAGTCGGAGCCGCTGGCGGTGGCAGCCTCCCAGCTCAATCCTCCACCGCACCGCCGGATCGTTGGCCGCCGCTTCCGGGAGCACGACGCCGTGCTCCACCCACGGCACGATCCCCT
>CAYGZI010000342.1:0-6751 GCA_964354245.1 uncultured Planctomycetaceae bacterium | reverse complement strand
AGAAGGGCCTCGGCGCCTTGGTCCTCTTCTGTTGCCCGAAATGCGAGGGCCTGTTGAAGAGTCGATAGTGTTGATTCGTCGGCTCGTCGTCTTGCTTGACTGACGGTTCAGCGATCATCCCACACGACCAGGCAAGCACCCTCTTTCTCAACGTGGAGGCCGAGACATGGGCTGGTTCACCCGCGATGCCCCGGAGACGGCTCGAAAGAAAGCGGAAGCGGCGCGCGCAAAAATCCTCGACCAGCTTCAAGGTGCGATTCAGAACCATTCCATTTCGGCGATCGGTAACACCCTCACGGGACAGTGGCTGCGCGTCGAGGGACTTCCCAAACCCGTAGTAACGCAAGAGGCACTCGAAAACCTTTCCCGAGAGACCGTCGCATTCTATGTTGCCGTGGCCTGGGATGCCTACCGCGCCAAGGTAGCGCTTACCACGGACAAGGCAGATCATTTACTCAAGGCGCTCGCCGGCTGCGACTGGTCCAAATGGAAGTTGAAGTGGGATCACGATCTCGGTGCGGAACTCTGCCGAAAGCTGTGCCAATGGCAAGGTTGGCCCAGCTACGCCGGCCCGGTGGCAGTTTATAACTCCGTGATGCAATTTGGATTAGATGTCGTGAAGCGGTTGCCTGATGGCATCCCGCCCGGCTTAGCAGAACGACTTGCTAATGGCGAGCTAGTAGAGGGAAACATCCCCTCGTACCTGTGTTTCTACCGTGCTTGGAACCCAATCGCCGTCCTCTCGGCGTGCTCATGGAATGACTTGGTCCGGGAAGTTTATCCCATGTGGGAACTAAGCTCTGCCGCGGTTACGCCTCTCGCTGTGCTCAGCCGGAAGCTCCCCCGCGATTGGACGTGAGGTATCGGAAGCAGACCGGTTCAAGACTTCAAGGCCGAACCAGCCGATGAAGTTGACCGGGCCGGCATCACGGATTTTCGAGTCATTACGTCGTTGCAGCCGGCCCGGCAACTTATCTTTACACACGGGGTCAAGTCTCGACACTTGACACCGCCTCGGGCACGGCGTTGACGCGAGCTGATGCTGAGGGATCGCGGTCCTTCGTCAAGTGTCTAGAGTTGACCCCGTGGCCTGATGCCGGCGAAATCCCCGCACCGATGCCTGACTCGCCCCGTCCGCTGCTGCGCGCAAGGCGTGGTTGCCCGTTCGCGCCGGCCGGGCGTTCACGCCTCGGCGTTCTACAGAAGTGAGAGACCCCCACGGGCTTGCCCGTGGGTGAAGAGGATTGGGAAGCTAATCACGCCGGCCTGCGATGGCGAGGCAATCCGGTTCACCATCCGGCAAGCCGGATGGTGTCTCAGCGGAACGGGGAGAGACCCCCACGGGCTTGCCCGTGGTTGAAGAGGATTGGCAAGCTAATCACGCCGGCCTGCGATAGCCAGGCAATCCGGTTCACCATCGGGGAAGCTGATGGAGCGGAAAGCTGAAAGCTGAGAGCCGAAAGCTGATTGCTGAAAGCCTACACCCGACCCTGCCTCACCGCGCCGACTTGACGGCCTCTTCGAGTTGGGGCAGAAGCTCGCGCGCGGATTGGATGCTGCGGGCGCTGCCCCCGTTGCGGTATTTCTTCTGAAGGTCGAGGTTGTAGATCATCAGGTACTCTTGGTCGAGGCCGGCGCCGGCTGCGACCTGGCCGTTGGGATCGAGCACGCAACTGTCGCCGTAGCCCGGTGCGTCGCTCCCTTCCAGCCACCGCCCGGGCACGACGTTGTTGCGGCGCACGAAGTAGACGCCGTTTTCCACGCGCTGGCAGTGCCCGATGCGGACATATCGGGACGTTGGCTGGGTTGGGGCCGGGCCCTCGCCCGCTTCCGCGACGGCCGCGTGGAAGGCAGCAACGACGGCGAGGACGAGCGGCGGCCGGGCCGTGAGGCGGTTGACAACGTGGTGCCTGGGACGGACTCATTGTACCGAAAACGTCGCGACTTGAGACGAGGGGGACGGCGCCGACTGTCTCGCACTACAGCACCTCGACTGGATACGTCGTCATCCAGATGTCGTCTGCGTTTCGCACGAGACGGCCCCGAACCGCTCCCGAAGCTCGATCAGCGTGGCCCCGACGAGCTGGTCCGGCACGGGCTGGCCGTTATTGAACCGGAGTGGCAGCAGGATTTCGAACCGCCGGAATGCTTCGCTCATAGGTGGCCGGGCCTTGCACGTTGAACGGGATACCCTCGACCGCGAGGTGAGCGAGCGCGGATTCGGGGACCAGCGTTTCACCCGTTGACCAGGTCTTGAACGCGAAACGGCCGGCCAAATAGCCTAATGCCCTGCGCTCCGACGTGGCGTCAGGAAAGCGGATCAGAATCATAAAATCAACCGACAGGCTTGAACGCGGTGCAACCAGGCAGATCCAAGACTTCTTGCTCAACCGAAACGTCCATCGATGCGACACCTCCATCCGTGGTCACATCTTGATTCTACCACGTCGGCGTAGCAATGGGAAGGGAACCCATCTCTTCGTTTCGCCGAGCGGGAAGACGCCGAGGTTCAGGGGGACTTGCACGATTCTCACAGTTCCTTCACGCGGAGGTTGCGGAACTCGACGCGCGATCCGTGGCCCCGGAAGCCCAGAGGGCCCTTGACGCGTTTGGCCAAGGCCTCCGCCCCCGGCACCTTCGCAAGGTCCATGTCCACCACCACGGCGCCGTTGACCGTCACTTTCCAGCGGCTCCCCCGGCAGGAGATCTCCTCGGTGTTCCACTGGCCGGCGGGCCTGGTGTGACCGCGCTTCGCCGGCACCGTGCAGTAGATCGACCCGTGGTACTGGCACGGCTTGATGTTCTTGTACTGCGGGGCGTCGTCGTCGAGGATCTGGATTTCGTGGCCCCGCACGGAGACGCCGTTGTTGCCGCCCGGCTCCAGGCGGAACTCGAAGCGGAAGACGAAGTCGCCGAATTCCTTCACCGTGAACACGTTCCCGCCGCCCTTCTTGTTGCACACCATCACGCCGTCTTCGACCGTATAGCCCTTGGTGGCCCCTCGCCAGCCGTCCAACGACCGGCCGTCGAAGATGCGGACGAACCCCTGCTCGTCCTGAGCTGGTTTGACGGCGGAGGCGGGCGGCTTGACGGCGTCCGCCCCACGTCCGAGGGCGGCAAACAGCGAAACGGCCAACAGCAACGTGATCCGCAGCATGATACGGTCCTTTCCGATCGGATGGTTGGGTTTTGCGAAACGGTGGGTTCGGCAACGATGGAGTTGCCGGGGCGGCGGGCTTGTCTCACCGATGTCTTAAGGGAAACGGTGCGGTCTGGCAAGAGCCCGCGGCGTTTTCCGCCCGCGATCCTGACCCGACAGCGCAAGTCGCGGATCGGGAACGGATCACCGCGGGGGCACAGAGGTCGCCGAGAAGAATGAAGTTGACTTCTCGGCGCGGTCCCGGTAGGCTCGTGCCGCGGCGCGACTGGGATACGTGGTAACCCCGGGCACGCCCCGCGGCCCCGCGAACGGTTACGGCAAGATCCAGAAATGGTGTCCACGCAATCTGTGGAGCAGGTGGAAGACGGGGCGAGACCGCGGCGGGCGCTCCCGATCTTCCTGCGTTGCATAGGCTGTCTTGATGCGTTTGCGCTGGGCGCGGCCGTCATGCCGCGTGCCTGGATGAATGCTGCGGCCGTCGCCCTGGGGCTGGGCCCGCTTCCCTCCGAGCCCGTCGTCGGCTACCTGGCGCGGTCCGCCTCCGTCCTGTACGCCTTGCACGGTCTGACCGTGCTGTACGTCTCATTCGACGTTGTCCGTTATGGGCCGCTGATTCGGTTCTTGGCAATCCTGGCCGTGTTTCACGGTGTGATCGTGCTGGGGATCGACCTCGGAGAGGGGATGCCTCGCTGGTGGCAGTGCGTCGAAGGCCCCTGCTTCGCGTCGACCGGTGTTGTGGTACTTTGGCTACAGCGTCGCCAAGTGGCGAGAAACTGATATCACGACCATGGGAGATTCACTAACTCCGCGGAGTCTGAGAAACGGTCAGGCCGTCATGACGGCGTTGGGCCTCTGGGCCGGCGCGGCGGGACTGGCGTGCCTGGGCGTCCCCGCCGCCGAGCCCCTCGCAGAAAAGCAGGCGAGGCCGGCTCCGGAGGCCAGGCCCGCGACGGTCCGCGTGGCAGGGATCGTGCTCAAGTGGATCCGCACCGATAAGGAGGCCAACCTCCGGCGGATCGAGCCCATGATCCGCGAGGCCGCGGCCGGCGGGGCGAAGATCGTCTGCACCACCGAGTGCTTTCTCGACGGCTATGCCATCGCCGACAAGTCGATCCCGCTGGACGCGTATCGGGCCCTCAGCGAGCCGATCCCGGGCGGAGCGTATTATGAGAAGCTGGCGGCCTTGGCGCGCGAATTGAGGATCCACCTCGTGGCCGGGATGCTGGAAGCCGACGGCGAGGCCCGCTTCAATACGGCGGTGCTCATCTCGCCCGAGGGGAAGCTCATCGGCAAATACCGCAAGCAGGAGCTGGGGCACGAGAGCGTGCGCAATACCCCCGGGAAGGAGTCGTCCGTGTTCCAGACGCCCTACGGCCGCGTGGGAATCCTGATCTGCGCCGACCGGACCGTCCCGGACATTGTGCGGCGCTTCCGCGAAAACCGGGCCGAATTCCTCCTTTGCCCCTCGGGTGGGATGTTCGGTCCGAGGCAGAACGATCCGATCGTCCAGGCCCGGTCGCGAGAGAACAACCTCCCGATCCTTTTCGTACACCCGGCCGAGTTCCTCGTCACCGGTCCGGACGGCTCGATCCTCCAGCGGACGATCCTCGGCGACGTGCTTCTCGTTGGCCCCCGGGAAACCGGCGGCGCGAAAGACCAGAAACGGGTCTTCTACTTCGACCTGCCGCTTCCGGGTAAGACCAACATGACGCCACCGCGGAGCGTGGGAACCGGCAAGCCGGAAGCGGAAAGCTGAAAGCCGAGAGCGGAAAGCCTTCTCGCGTGCCCACGTTCCCGGGCCGACACGGCCCGGCTCTGAATATGTTACTATCGTCCGCCTTCTGCCCTCTGCCCTCCGCCGTCTGCCCTACTTCGGCACGACGAGATTCACGTCGATCCGCGTGCCCACGTTCCCCGCTCGCCGGAGGAAGACCAGCGACACGGTTTGACCGGGCGGGACCTTCTCCAGCAATAGCCCGGCCTGGTCCAGGTCGCGCGGGCGGATCCACCCGATCCGCGCCAGCACGTCGCCCGGCTGCGGCCGGTGATTGAGGTTCTCGTAGAGCTTCATCTCGACCGTCTTGACGACCAGCCCGCGGGCAACGCGGAGCCCCATCTCCTTGGCCTGTTGCGGGTCGAGCGGGACGACCTCCAGCCCGAGCTTCTTCTTGAACAGGGCCGCCGCGTCCGGCTTCGGACGGCGCCCGAGCACGAGCGACGCCGTTTGCGGCTTGTTGTCGCGCTCCAGGCGGATCAGGAGGGTATCCTCGGGCTTGCGCCCGATGAGGGCGAAATGGAAATCGGCGGCCGTGGGGAGCAGGCGGTCGCCGACCTGGGTGATCGCGTCGCCGACCCGGATTCCCGCCTTTGAGGCTGGCGAGTCGGGCTCGACGGCAGTGACGCGGCACGGCCCGTCGGCCGCGACGCCCAGCCCCGTCACCAGCCCGTAGCGGCGCTGGGCGTCGAGCATCTCCGGCAGCATCCTGCGCAGGGCGGCCACGGGATTGGCAAAGGCGATGTTCTCCGCGTCCTTGCGCATCGAGGTGGTGAAGCCGATCACTTCACCCACGACGTTGAACCAGGGGCCGCCGGAGCTGCCGGGGTTGATGCCCGCGTCCGACTGGATCAGGTCCGGCAAGGTCACGCCGGGGACGTCGGCCAAACGGACGTCCCGGCCCACGGCGCTGACCACCCCGGTCGTACACGTGTGCAGAAGCGCGTGGGGATTGGCGATCACGATCACCGTCTCGCCGATCATCAAGTCTCTGGAGCGGGCCAGACGCACGGCCTTGAGCGGGCGCCCGGCGTCGATCTTCAGCAGGGCGAGATCGAGGTTGTGGTAGGAGGCCAGCAGCTCGGCGGGGTATTGCTTCCGGTCCGAGAGCATGACCACCGGGAAGATCAGCTTCTCCACGGCGTGGGCGTTGGCGATGATGTAGCCCGACGGGTGGATGAGGAAGCCGCTTCCGACGCCGCTTTCCTGCGGGCCCTTGGCGGCGGGGTTGAAGAACTCGGTGGCCGGCGGCTGGCCGCTCTTGAAGATCGGGCCGGTGACGAAGACGACCGCGTCGTTGCACTGTTGGAAGACCTCAACGACCGGGGTGCGGCGCAGGGCGAGGGAATCGGCGGGGGCGGGCTCGGCGGCCCAGACGGCGCTCTGCAAAAGGGTGATCCCGGCCACGATCGAAGCCAGGCGACTGGTCTTGCAGCGGCTACTCGACTGGATGCGCACAACGCCCTTCATCATTGGGAAGACTTCCGAAGTCTTGAAGACTTCGGAAGTCTGATCGGCAGGAGCCTTACCATTTCAACCCGAACTGCTGGCCGCGAGACGACTTGCCCAGTCCCCCTTGCAGCGAACCGGGCGCCTGTCGCTTCGGCTTGGGCGGAGGAGGCGGCTGGCCCGGGCCCGCCGCCGCTTGTGCCTCGGGCGTGCTTTCCGGCTCGGGGGGGCGCAGGGCGGCCTTCATCGAGAGGCTGATTCTTTGGGCCTCGGTGTCCACCGAGAGGACCATCACGTCGACTTCCTCGCCCTCCTTGACCACGTCGCTGACGCGGCCGATCCGTTTGTAGGAGACCTCCGAGATATGG
>CAYGZI010000341.1:0-6752 GCA_964354245.1 uncultured Planctomycetaceae bacterium | reverse complement strand
GATCCCCGCGTTCTGGCCAAGCTTGAGGGGCTGGAGCTTCGGGCGCGGCGGATCGTGGAGGGCTACGTCTCGGGCCTGCACCGCAGCCCGTACCACGGCTTCTCGATCGAGTTCGCCGAGCACCGCGAGTACGCCCCCGGCGACGATCTCCGCTACCTCGACTGGAAGGTCTTCGCCCGCACCGACAAGTTCTACCTCAAGCAGTACGAGGAAGAGACCAACCTCGTCTCCTGGCTCCTGCTGGACACGAGCGAGAGCATGAGGTACCAGGGCCCCGGCGCGCCCTTGAGCAAGCTCCAATACGCCCAGTGCGCCGCAGCCGCCATGGCCTACCTCATTCTCCGCCAGCAGGACAGCATCGGGCTGGTGACGTTCGACCGCGAGGTCCGCGGCTTCCTCCGGGCCAGCGGCAATCCCTCGCAACTGAAGGACCTGATCCGGATCATGGAAGAGTCGCCCGCCGAGCGCAAGACCTCGCTCGCCCCCGTCTTTCACGATCTGGCCGAGCGGTTCAAGAAGCGGGGAATTGTGCTCGTCCTCAGCGACCTGTTCGACGACGTGGAGTCGGTCATTACGGGCCTGAAGCACTTCCGCCACCGGCGCCACGACGTAATCCTGATGCACGTGCTCGACCCGGCGGAGCTGGACTTCCCGTTCCAGCAAGCGACGCTCTTCCGCGGCCTGGAGGGGTTGCCCAACGTGCTGGTGGAGCCGCGTGCCCTGCGCAAGTCGTATTTGCGGCAATTCGACGGCTTTGTGCGCCGACTCAAGAGCGGCTGCCGGGTACACCAGATCGATTACGTGCTCTTGCGCACCGATCGGCCGCTCGATCTGGTCTTATCGAGCTTCTTGGCATCGCGGACCAAGCGGCTGAGGAAGCAGTAGGCAGTCAGGGGTCGGGGTTCAGGGGTCAGAGCTTGTGAATCTTTCGTTAGCAGGAAGACTTAGGCAATCTGCGCGTCAGACCAGCACCCTGCCCAAACGGGTGCGGCAGCGAACGAGGCAATCCCGCTCGACATGGCACCGTCAAGTGAGCCCCGCGACGGCACGCAACCGAACAGACCGAAAACCGCATTTGATTCGCAGCCCCTGACCCCCGAACCCTGACCCCTGAACCCTCCCCCCATGCTCCTCCAACTGGCCCACCGATTTGCCACCGAGGTCTCCTGGCGTCTGCTCTGGAAGGCGGGCCGATTGTGGGCGTACAACGGGGCAAAATCCATCCGTGCGTACCGCCGCCGTCTGGAGCGGGGCGAACTGTTTCCCCCGTTTCTCTTTCTCGCGATCACCAGCGCCTGCAACCTCCGCTGCCACGGCTGCTGGATCACCAGCCACGGAAGGCCCCAGAGCCTTAGCGGGGAAGACATCGACCGGATCATCACCGCCGGCAAGAGGCAAGGCTGCTACTTCTACTCGCTCCTGGGCGGCGAGCCCATGCTCTATCCCCGCTGGTGGGAGGTCCCGCTGCGCCACGCGGACTGTTACTTCCAGATCATCACCAATGGAATGTTCCTTAGCGATGAAAATGTCGGGCGGATCCGCCGGGCGGGAAACGTCACGCCGCTAGTGAGCATCGACGGCCTGGAACCCAACAACGACCGGCGACGCGGCAACGGGGTTTTCGAGGCGGCCATCGAAGGTATCCGCCGCCTCCAAAAGCGCAAGGTCCTCTTCGGCGTCGCGACCACCATCACGGGCCAGAACGTGGAAGAAGTCCTCGGCGACCGCTATGTCGAGTTCTTCGTTCGCCACGGGGCGATGTACTTGTGGTATTACGTGTACCGGCCGGTGGGGGCCGATCCCTCGCCGCGGTTTGCCGTCGCCCGGGAGCAGATGATCGACCTGCGCAAGCGCCTCCTGGCCCTGCGGCGAAAGCACGCCATCGTGATCATCGACACGTACTGGGACGCGGACGGCAGGGCGGTTTGCCCGGCCGCGTCCGGGCTGGGGTTTCACATCGGGCCGCAAGGGAGCATCGAGCCCTGCCCGCCGCTCTCGTTCGCGTGCGAGACGGTCCGCGACCACGGCGGCGACCTCTTCGCGACGATCGACGGGAGCCGATTTTTGCGGGGTTTTCAACGGTTCGCGGCCGAGCGGACCCGGGGGTGCGTGATCCTGGAGCGCCCGCAAGAGCTGGTCGAGTATCTCCGCAGCATGTCGGCCGGCGATTACAGCGGGCGCGATGCCTACACCGAACTGAGCGGCTTACCTCCCCGCACGAGCCATCATCTGCCGGGCGAGGAAATCCCGGAGGATTCGTGGCTCTATCGGTTCCTCAAGAGGCAACTTTTCTTCGGGATGGGGGCGTATGGATAGGGATGAGGGATGAGGGATGAACGATATGCGCTCTGCGCCCGCCGCTGCTCACGTCCTGCCTTCTGCCTACTGCCTACTGCCTACTGCCTCCGCCGCCGCATAGCCGCTCCGCACCGCGCCCTCCATCGTCGCCGGCCAGCCCGTCGCGGTCCAATCCCCGGCCAACGCGAGATTGGCAATGGGGGTCTGCTGCGGGGGCCGGAGCCGCTGGATCCCCGGCCGCATCGAGAAGACCGCGGCGGGCTCCGTGACCATGCGCCAGCGGACCAATTGGGCAGCCCGGGCAGCCGGCCAGATGGCCTCCAATTCGCTGCGGACCTGAGCGACCACTTCCTCCCGCCGGCGCCGGTTCAACTCGCCGGATCCGCTGATAACCACTTGGCAGTGTAGCGGCCGGGCTTGCCTGGCGATCTGTTGTCCGCAGAAGACCCACTGGCTCAATCGCCCCACCAGCACCGCGTGCGGGAGGTCCGAGATCGGGCGGTCGAGCCACAGATGGATGGCCGTGATCGGCACGGGCGGGATTTGCGACAAGTCCCCAAGGCTCGGGATTGCCGCCAGAATAGGCGCGGCCAGAAGCTTGGACACTTTATGCCACGGCACAGCGAGCACGAAGAAGTCAAACTCACGACGAGTGCCGTCGGCTAACACTAATCCCGCGGCCTGGCGGCCGTCCCCGTCGATCCGTCGCACGCGGCAGGCGCGGTGTACGGTCACGCCGTGTTCCGCCAGCCAACCGCCCAGCCGATGGTCGAAGAGTTCCGCCAGCGGCATCGTGGGCAGCTCCAGCTCATAGCCCCGGCGCGAGCCGAGAAAGCCGTCCACGAACACCTTGCTCGCGGCGGCAAACGACGCCCGCTGGGCGGTCTCGGCCAGCGCACTCCGGAGCACGACCGACCAGAACCCCGCGATGGCCGCTTCCGATTGCCCTTGGGCGCGGAGCCAGGCCCCGGCGGTCGTCGTTTCATCCACTTTGCCGGGCTCGGCGCGTGCAAGCCGGAACATGGCTCGGGCAATTCCCAGCCGATCCCTGAGACACAGGTACTTCAGGCGCAGCATCGCGGGGAGCAGGTGCAGCGGGGCAGGCAGCCACGAGGCCGCGGCGAAGTCGCACCGCGTGCCGTCGGGCCCGAAGAAGTGCAGGCGCCGGTGCCGCCCGAAGCAGTCGGTCAACCCCGTGCGCCGGCAGAGATCGGCCAGCGCCTCGCAGCAGCCCATCGAGACGTGCTGGCAGAGATCCACCAGTTCGCCCGATTGAGGATCGCGGAACGACGCCGCACGGCCACCCAGGCGCGGCCGAGTCTCGAACAACTCGACGTGCAGCCCTTGCTCAGCCAACCGAACCGCGGCCGCCAGACCGGCCAGACCGCCGCCGACCACGGCCACGTCGCGATGCCGAGATCTCTCGTCGGGACGCATCACGATGTATTCCGCGCCGCTGATTCCGTCTTCAGACACCGGAGATAGGCAAAGGACATCCAGAACCCTGGAAAACTCAGGTATACGGGAAGAAACACATATGCGAGTTCTTCTCCTAGGGCGTCGCCACCCCCAAAAATGACAATGTCAAGTACGGACACGAGCCCCATGACGCTCAATGCACAGCCTGCGTACGCCAGTGCCCGGAGGTGCGAGTGCGGTTGTCGCAGCGACCACGCGCGAACGGTGCAAACAACTGCGCGGACGGTGCAAACCATCGTGCCGACGGCCGCAACGCAGACGACGGGTATCATCACATACCGCCAGAGCCGCCAGAATAGGTACAAAGGTTCTTCAAAGAGCACCATCAAGACAGCTTTTATGCTGCACGCAACCGCCAAAACCAGGACAGGGGAATTCGACAAGAGGGTCGGGTACAGGCTCTTCAGAGCGAAATGAGCTTGGCTGCGACACAGGGCGCGATAGCTCCGGACGTACAGCCACCCTGCGAGGACCCACTGTGCCAAGTTCACAACAAGAAGGCCTATCATCAACGCAACCAAGTCGTCCGAGTCCGCGGGCATGCGCCCCGCCAAAAAGGGTAAGGCGACGGACACGATGGCGCCGATCAACGCGCAGACCAGCCAGAAGACTCCAAATGTTCTTGCCATGGCGATTTTCTCCAACAAACCAGCGCATCCCTGAGAGTTACGGCATAACCAGCCTCCGCGGGGGCGGTAGGAACCATCCTGCCGCGATGACGAGCCTCCGACATCGACTGAGGCGGATCGCGGCAGCCAAGCCGGCCAGCCCGCCGCCGACCACGGCCACGCGGCGTTGTTGAGATCTCTCCTCGGGACGCATCAGGATGTACTCCGCCCCGCTGATTCGGTCTTCAGGCACCGGAGAAACGCAACGGCCATCCAGAAGCCAGGGAAGCTCAAAAATACAGGAAAGAACACGCAGAAGAGCGATTCTCCAAGGCGGTCTCCAAGCCCCACAACGACAATGACAAGTATGGACACGAGCCCCGTCACGCTCAGCGCACAGCCTGCGCAGGCCAGTGCTGCGAGATGCAAGTGCGGTTGTCGGCGCGACCATGCGTAAACGGTGCAAACCAAAGCGCAAACGACCGCAATGCAAACCATGGCTATCAGCACGTACCCCCAGAGTAGGTACGGAGCCGCCTTACGGGAAAGCGTCTCGGCAACCGCGGCGCTGGCCGTAACGCCCCAAACCAGAAGAGGGGCATTCGACAAGAGGGTCGGGTACAGGCTCTTCAGCGCGAGGTGGGCTTGGCTGCGACACAGCGCGCGATAACTCCAGACGTACAGCCACCCCGCAAGGACCCACTGCACCAGGTTCACAACGACAAAGAAGACAAAAAAGAAGATGCAGTCCTCCCAGAGCTCGATCTCGGACGTGCGCCCCGCCAAAGGGGGTAAGGCGACGGACACGATCGCGCCAATCAACGCGCACACCAGCCAGAAGAACCCGAATGTCCTTGCCATGGCGATCTTCTCCAACAAACCAGCGTGTCCCTGAGAGTCACGGCAGAGCCAACCTCCGCGGCAGCGAGCCCGGCCAGCCCGCCGCCCACCACGGCCTCACGCCCGTGCCAAGGTCTGTTCTCGCGCCCCATCATGATCTATTCCGCGCCGCGGATTCAGTCTTCAGACACCGGAGAAAGGCAATGCTCATCCAGAGCCCAGGGAAGCTGAAGAGGGCATCAACCAGCAGGATTCCGTTCTCGGGACCTATATCCGGAGCATCCCCCTCAATGACAATGCGAGTCGTGAGCACCAATCCGATCACGCTGAATGCAATGCCTGCGGAGGCCAGCGCTGCCAGGCACAGCTTGGGTTGTTTGTCCATCCATGCGCTTATGGTGGAAAGCATCGCGCAAACGGCCGCAATACAGACGATGACCCCGATCGCTTCGTCCCAGGTTTCCAACGGCGCTCTTGATCGAGAAGCCGCAAAAACTACGAAGCCGCCGGCCACGTACAGAAGAGGGGCATCCGGCAAGAGGGTCGGGAGCAGGCTCTTCAGAGTGAAGCAGGCTTGGCTGCGACACAGGGCACGATAACTCCAGGTATACAGCCATGCGACCGCTGCATACACCGCATTCACGACGAACAGTGCTATTGCGGCCACCCCCCAGTCCTCCCCGTTCATCATCCGGGGCAATGTTGGGGGAGCGACTAAATAGACGGCCCCCACGATGAGGCCAGCCAGCGCGCACACCAACCAGAGGACTCCGAGCCTTCTTGCCATAGCGATCTTCTTCAACCAACCATCCCGCGCCGGAGAGTTACGGCAGAGCCGACCTCCGCGGGGGCAGTAGAAACCAGCGTGCCGCGATGAGAAGCCTTCGCCAGCGACTGAGGCGCATACGGCGGCTTAGAACCTCCTCCCGTCGGTGCTCGATCTCGCATAACAACCGATAATAGACGCTGACCATCATTCCGAAGATCCGCTGCCCGGCCGGCTCCAGCCAATCCATCAACTCGGCACCTCGGCAATAGAACTCCCGGGCCCGGGCTACTTCCATCTCCAGAAGGCGATAGAAGCCCGCGCTTACAACGCCGAGTTCAAGCTCTTCGGCCGAGTATCCGCACTGTCGGAGGTCCTCGGCCGGGAGATAGACTCGTCCCCGGGCGGCGTCCTCTTTCAAATCACGAAGGATATTCGTCAGTTGGAACGCGAGGCCACACTGGCGGGCCGGCTCGAAGGCCGCCTCGCTGCGGAAGCCCCAGATGTGAATGCAGGCCAGTCCCACCGCGGAAGCGACCTTGTGGCAGTATTCGGTCAGCTCGTCGAAGGTCTCGTAACGGCGCCCGTCGAGGTCCATCTGCACCCCGTCGAGGACCGCCAGGAGGTGCTCGGGGGGGATGCGGAAGCGCTGCACCGCGTCGGCCAAGGCGGGGATGAGGGATGAGGGATGAGGAGAGCGGAAAGCGGAAAGCGGAAAGCGGGATGGAGTATCCGCGGATGGCTTCCCGCTTTCCGCTTTC
>CAYGZI010000340.1:0-6779 GCA_964354245.1 uncultured Planctomycetaceae bacterium | reverse complement strand
CGTGGCCGATCACCACACCGTGCCGGGCAAGAAGTTCTTCGAGTTCTCCAACAGCCAAGAGGGCCGGATGTGGGACAAGGTGCTCACGGACCAGGACGGCCCCTACCTGGAACTCATGGCCGGGTCGTACTCCGACAACCAGCCCGACTACAGTTGGGTCCAGCCCTACGAGGTCAAGGTCGTCAAGCAATACTGGTACCCGATCCGCCAGTTGGGCGGGATCAAGAATGCCAACTTGCACGCGGCCGTGAACCTGGAAGTCAATGAGCGGCCGGCCAACGATCACTCCCCTCTCCCGTCCGCGGGAGAGGGGAGCGAGAAGTCCCCTCGCCCGTCTTCGGGAGAGGGGGAGGGGGTGAGGGCCGCTAAGGCTCGCGTCGCGCTGAACACCCCGGAGCGCCACCGCGGAAAGGTGCGGCTCGAAGCGGGCGGGAAGGTGCTTCTTGCCGAGGACGTTGAGATCAGCCCCGACCGGCCGTACGTCAAAGAGGTTTCGCTTCCTGCCGGCGTGAAGGCTGGAGACTTGAAGGTCGCTTTCGTTTCGTCGGAGGGCGCAGAGCTGATCTCCTACCGCCCGGCGCCGCCCAAGGGCGGACCGCTGCCCAAGCCGGTCGAGCCGCCCCCGCCGCCCGCGGAGATCAAGAGCAACGAGGAACTCTATCTGGCCGGCCTGCGCCTGGAGCAGTTCCACAGCCCGGCGATGGAGCCGTATCCGTATTACGAAGAGGCCCTGCGGCGCGACCCGGGCGATTCGCGCGTCAACGTGGGCCTGGCGATCCTCTACTTGAAGCGAGGCATGTTCCCCGAGGCGGAAAAGCACCTCAACGCCGCCATCGAACGAATCACGCGCAACTACACGAGCCCCAAGGACGGCGAGGCGTTCTATTATCTCGGCGTGGCCCTGCGCGCGCAAGGGAGATACACCGCCGCTGAAACCGCTCTTCACAAGGCGGCATGGAGCCAGGCGTGGTACGGGCCGAGCTACCACCAATTGGCCGAGCTCGCCTGCCGCAAGGGCGACTTCACCCGCGCGTTGGAATTCGTCGATCGGGCAATTTCGGCAAACGCCCTCAACACAAAGGCGCTAGGCCTGGAAGTGGCGCTGCTCCGAAGGGCCGATCGTCGGGACGAAGCGGCGGAGCTGGCTGCCAACTTGCAGGCGGTCGACCCTCTTGACTACGGAACAGCCGGGGCGAACGGCAAAGTGCGACAAGGGAAGCGCGATGCCACAGGAAAGCCGAACCATCAGCGGTGGGACCGCGCTGCGCTTGTCCCACCCTACATTTCCTCGGCGTCTTCCTGTCTGGAACTGGCCGCCGATTACGGGGCTTCGCGCCTGTGGGACGAGGCGGTCGACGTCCTTTCCCGGCATATTACGGTCGCGGAGGGGAGGGCCAGGGTCAATCCCCTTATTCACTATCACCTCGCCTATTACCTGGAGCAGACGGACGACGAGGAGGAGGCTCGCGAGCACTATCGCCTTGGCGCGCAGATGCCGCCCGACTACTGCTTCCCGTTCCAATGGGAATCGGCCGAGGTCCTTCAGCACGCCATGAAGATGAATCCGAAGGACGCCCGGGCGCCGTACTACCTCGGCAATCTCCTCTTCGATCTTCAGCCCAGGAAGGCCATCGAGGCATGGGAGCGGTCGCGGAAGTTGGATCCCTCGTTCGCCACGGTCCACCGCAACCTCGGGCTGGCGTATGCCCAGGTGGAGAACGACCTGCCCAAGGCCGTGGCGAGCTTGGAGAAGGCGACCGAGTGCGACCCGCGCGACCCTCGGCTCTTTGCCGAGCTGGACGCGGCGAGCGAGGCGGTCGGAGTGGACCCGCAGAAACGCCTGGCCCGCCTGGAGCAAAACCACCAGGTCGTGGCCCAGCGGGACGACGCCCTATTGCGCGAGATTACCCTCGACCTTCTGGCGGGAAAATACGATCGTGCGATCCAGTTGTTGGACCACCACTTCCACCTCTGGGAAGGGCAGACGGGGATCCACGACGTGTACGTCGATGCCAATTTGCTTCGCGGGCAGCAGCACTTCAAGGCCGGGCGCTATGCCGAGGCCCTCAAGGATTATGAAGCGTGCCTAGAATATCCCGACCGCTTCGAGACCGGCAGGCCGCGCCGCGACGCCGCCAAGGCCGCGCAAATCCACTACTTCCTCGGCACGGCGCATGAAGCCTTGCGCGACGGGGCAAAGGCCCGGCAGCACTTCGAGCAGGCCACCCGGGCCCGGGCCGGCGGGTCCGACGCCCGATACTACCAGGCGATGGCGTACCGCAAGCTCGGCCAGGACGCCCGGGCAGCGGAGATCTTCGACGGCCTGATCCGATCCGGCAAGGAACGGCTCGCGGCCCCGGCCAATGTGGACTTCTTCGCCAAGTTCGGCTTCCAGCAGTCGGACCGCCACGCAAAGGCCCAGGGGCACTATCTGATCGGGCTGGGGCATCTGGGTAGAGACCAACCGACGGAGGCCAGGGCCGCGTTTCAGAGGGCCGTCGAGTTGGACCCGAACCAACTTGGGGCGAGGACGGCGGTGGGGAGGGATTAGGGATTGGGGATTAGGGCCACGGATGGAACACGGAAGAAAACACGGAGGAAGAGGGAAGCGACCCTCGTGTTGGAGCCGCACCTAGCCGAACCGTCCGTCTTTACTCCGTGTTTCATCCGTGGCGTCGTAGTCCAAGAAAGCGAGGAATCATCGTGTCACGCAGCGTGTGTATGAGAAACGTCGCCCGTCGGCTTCTGTCGTGCCTCGTTGGCCTTTGGCTCTTCGCGGCCCCGGCCCTTGCCGGTGAGAATTGGCCGCAGTTTCGCGGGCCGGCATCCTCCGGGGTGAGCGACGGCTCGGGACTGCCCGACCAATGGAGCGCTACGGAGAACGTCGTTTGGAGGACGAAGATCGCGGGCCGGGCATGGTCTTCGCCGGTCGTCTGGGGCGACCGCATCTTCGTGACCTCGGCCATCCAGGAGGAAGGAGAGACGGAATCGGTCAAGAAGGGGCTCTATATCGGCGGCGAGCGCAAGCCGGAGGGCAAGATGTACCGCTGGACGGTCTATTGCCTCGACTGGAACACCGGCAAGATAGTCTGGGAGAAAACGGCCGGGCGCCAGGTCCCCAAACACGGCCACCACCTGAAGAACTCGATGGCCTCGGAGACGCCCGCCACAGACGGCCAGCGGCTCTACGCCTACTTCGGCTGCCTGGGGCTCTTCTGCTACGACTTCGACGGGAAACTACTGTGGTCCCGCTCGTGGGGCGACTTTGCCACGCGGATGAACTGGGGCACGGCCGCCTCGCCCGTGGTCCACGGCGACCGGGTCTACGTCGTCAACGACAACGACGAAGAGTCCTTCCTCGCGGCCCTGGACGCGAAATCGGGCGAACCGCTCTGGCGCGTGCCTCGCGACGAAAAGTCGAACTGGGCCACCCCGTTGGTCTGGCAAAACGAGAAACGCACGGAACTGGTGACCGGGGGCTCGAAACGCGTCCGGTCTTACGACCTCGACGGCAAGCTGCTGTGGGAGCTGGGCGGAATGTCGTCGATCCACATCCCCACGCCCTCTGCCACGCGCGACCTGCTCTATCTCAGCTCCGGCTTTGTCGCCGACCGCAAGCGGCCGGTGGTGGCCGTCCGGCCCGGGGCCTCGGGCGACATCTCGCTTAAGGACGACGACGGCAAAGGGGACAGTCCCATTTTCGCTGCGCGAAAATTGGGACAGTCCCCAGTAGCAGGCAACCAGTACGTGGCGTGGTGCCAGAAACAGGCCGGGCCGTACAACCCGTCGCCGATTCTCTACGGCGACTACGTCTACGTCCTTTACGACCGCGGGCTACTTGGCTGCTTCGATGCGCGGACGGGCAAGGAGGTCTACGCCAAGGCGCGGATCGACCCCAAGGCCAGCGCCTTCACCGCATCGCCGTGGGCTTACGAAGCGAAGCTCTTTTGCCTGAGCGAGGACGGCGACACCTTTGTGATCCAGGCCGGGCCGGAGTTTAAGCTGCTCCGCACCAACCGCGTGGACGAGCTGTGCATGGCCACGCCGGCCGTCGCGCGGCGCAGCCTGATCCTGCGCACGGAGTCCCACCTGCTGCGCATCGAGCAACCGGCCACCAAGTGACCGGGCTACGGCAAGGTCCACATCGTGACCGCGCCGGCGTCCTTCACGATGATCCGGTTCCCCGCCACCACCGGGGTCGCGTAGACCGGCGTGCTGGAGACCGTGATCCGCGCCAACTCTTCGTACTGCTTGGCGTCGGGCTTGAAGGCGATCAATCCCGACTTTTCGGGCAGGGCCAGGAGCACCGGGCCCGCGTCCACAATCGCGCCGAAATTGCTGAGCTTGGTGGTGCCGGTCCAGGCCGTCTTGCCGGTCTTGGCGTCGATGCAATAGAGCATGCCTTTCTCGGACAGTCCGAACAGCAGGCCGTCTTTGAGCACCGGCGAGTTGAACTGCGGGGCCAACTGCGGATTGCTCCACAGCTCCTTCGCGGCAAAGCCGTCTCCCTGCTTCTCGATCTTCAGGGCCTTGGTGCCCCGGCCGCTCCCGGTGATGATCACCGTTTGCCCGTCCACGATCGGCGTGGCCGCGTTGTAGGTCATTCCCTTGGGCGCGAACGGAACTTGCCACAACAGCTTCCCATCGGCGGCGCCGAGGCCCACGGCGCTCTTGTCCGTCAGTGTGACAATCTGCTTCGTGCCGTCCACGGTCAGAACGACGGGCGAGGAATACCCCGGGCCATCGCCGGCCCATTTCCACTTCGGCTCGCCGGTGGCCAGGTCGAACGCCACGGTGGTCCCTTCCTGTCCGCCGAGTTGGACAAAGGCCATCCCGTCCACGATGATCGGCGACATGGACGTGAAGAACCTGGGCACGCCCTTATACTCGTCGTTGCGCCACACGAGTTTGCCGTTCGTGTCCACGCAGGAGACGATCCCGCTGGCCCCCAGCGTCACGACCTTGCCGTCCGCCACCGCGGGCGAGCTTCTGGGCCCCGGATGCCGGGAGGCCGCTCCGGTCACCGGCGGCGCCGCGTACTTGTCCCGCCAGACTTCCTTGCCCGTGCCCGCGTCCAGGCACAGGATGACCTCCTCCTCACCCTGCCGGGTGAAGACGTACAATCTGTCGCCGACCAGGGCGGGCGTTGAATCGCCCGAGCCCACGGTGGTCTGCCACTTCTGTGCAAGCTCCTTGGGCCAGGTCGCCGGCGCGGTGAAGCCGGTTGCCTTACCGTCCCGATTGGCTCCGCGCCACTGGGGCCAATCCTGCGCGAAGAGGCAGCTCGCGCCGATCAGAACCAGACAGCCCACCATCACGCCGCACAATCGCATCGCGCTTCTCATGGTACCCTCCAATCCGGCTCCTGTTGGAAAACTGATACCCAGCCGCCCCCCCGCGCGGCGACAACTCACCACGCCTGACTCGCCCATTCCGGTCGGGTCGCTGTGCGGTCATCTTGGGCGCTCTGGGACGCCATGTCAAGAGGCGGACGGCCGGGGGCAGGGCAATCCATAACCCCTTGGTGGGCGGTCCCGGCACATAGCGTTGGTCACCTTCCCCCCCCTGCCCGGGGCTGCTACACTGCTTGCGCAAGAGGTCCCTTTTCTTCCCCCAGCACGGAAACGATCACCAGCGAGGTTCGCCATGCAGATTCCATGCCGACTCCTGAGCGTGCTCTTGGCGCTGTCCCTGGCGCCTGTGGCGGCGGCCGAGGACTGGCTCCAGATCAAGTACGATGCCCGCCACTCCGGCGACGCCCCGGATCGGACCGTCGCGGTGCCGCTGGGGCTGGTCGGGGCAGCCAAGACGACCGACGCCATCTTCACGGCCCCGGTCGTGGCCGGCGGACGCGTCTACGTGGTGGACGGCTCCGGCGCCGCCTTCTCCTTCGATGCCCGGACGCTCCAGCCCGTCTGGAAGACGCAAACCCGCGGCGGACCGGCCAACTGCAACAACGTCTCCTCGCCCGCGATCGCCGACGGGCATCTGCACTTCGGCACGATGGCCGGGTTCTATTACGTACTCGATGCCGCCAGCGGCAAGGTGGTCAAGGAACTCGCGTGCGGCGAGCCGATCTTCAGCACGCCCGTCGTGAGCGGCGGCCGCGTCTACTTCATCACCCTCGGCTCACGCCTCCACGCACTGAAGCCCGACGGCACGCTCCTGTGGACCTGGGACTACATCAAGGAGCGGACCGGATTGACGGGCGACCGCTGGAGCGCCGCGGACTGGCTCAAATACAGGAAGACCCGCGTCACCTGGCGCGACCAGTTCTGCTGTGCGGGTGACATGGCATCCGACGGCAGCCGGCTGGTCGTTCCCGCCGGCGGAGAAATTCTCTGGATCGAGGACGCCGGCGACCGGGCGGTCGTACGCACCGCGGGCGAGATTCCGTCCTGTGCCGGGAGGGAGCGGGCCGCCAACTTCGGGACCAGCGTCGGCCAAGACGGCACGGTCTACCAGCAGTGGCACCGCCGCGACAACACCGGCCGCGTCGAAATGCTCCGGCTCCGCGACGGCAAGCTGGCGACCGAGCACGTCCTCGGCACCATGACCGCCTCCGACATGGCCGACTCGCTGGGCTTCTGCTCCGTCAGCCTCCGCGGGCGAGACGTGTATCGGTGCCGGCCCGAGGAGGGCTTCGGACTTTGCCTGCACTCCCCGGGGCAGAAAGAGGCGAAGCGACTGGCAGGCCCCGCGTCGATTGGCCCGCCGATCCTCTTGCGCGACCGGGCGGTCTACGGCGGACTGGACGGCCGGCTGCACGTCGTGCCGCT
>CAYGZI010000339.1:0-6782 GCA_964354245.1 uncultured Planctomycetaceae bacterium | reverse complement strand
AGACGCATTGGCGGTCACAGACGGCCTTCGGGCAGAAACTTCACGTCGAGATCGCGTCGTTGGTTCTAAGCAAGGAGTCGGTTCCATGCCATCACGCAGAATAGCCTTGTCGTTGGTCGCGTTGGGGCTTTGGGTTGCCCTGAGCGACGCGGCACTGGCGCGGATCAAGCTGATCACCCTGCCGGTCCGCGAACGAGTGGAGATCCAGTTGGACAATCCCGATGCCACGCTCGTGGAGGAAGAGCGGATGGTCCCGCTGGTGCGGGGCATCAACCAGGTGGATTTCTCCTGGGCAAACACGCAGATCGATCCGGGCACGATCGTCTTCCGCGTGATCCCGTCCGCCGACGCGGCCAAGGGCGACGGGCCATTGCCGGCCGGCGGTCCCAAGCCCAAGCCCGACGCGGCCGCCGAGGCCAAGCCGCTGGACGTGAAGGTCCTCTCGGTCAGCTATCCGCCCAACGAGACGGCCCTCGTCTGGCAGGTCTCCTCCAGCGGCTCCGGCACGGCCCGAGTGCGGATCAGCTACCTCCTCGGAAACCTCAATAAGAGCTTCAATTACCGGGCCGTGGCCGCCAACGACGAGAGCACGCTCGTGCTCGCCGAGTACATGCGGCTGAACAACCTGGCGAACGAGTCGTTCAAGTCCACGGGCCTGTGGGCGGGTTTCGGGCCGCGGTTTCTCAAGCCGATCGGCATCAACGAGACCAAAGAGATGCTCGTGGAGAAGTTCGTCAAGGTTCCGATCAAGAAGACCTACACCTGCGACCCGCAGCAGTTCGGCTGGCTCGACCGGCCGCAGAACAAGCTGCTGGTGCCGATGCACTACGTGCTGAAGAACGACAAGGCCAACGGGCTGGGCACGGCGCCCCTGCAATTCGGCAAGGTCCGCATCTTCCAGGAGGACGGGCGGGGCGGCACGGCCTTCCTCGGCGAGGATTGGGGCAAGTTCACGCCGCTGGACGACGAAATGCGGCTTTCCATCGGCGTGGCCCAGGACGTGGTCGTGCGCCGCACGATCGACAAGAACGAGCAGAAGCGGGTGGCGGGCAACCTCTACGGGCGCCACGTCGTCGTCAAGTACGAGATCGAGAACTTCAAGGACAAGGCCGTGACCCTGGACGTGTCCGAGAACGTCCGCCAGATCCGGAACGAAGTCTCGCGCGACAACGGCCGCGAGGTCGAGTGGCTCCTGGGCGAGGAGACGACCTTCGAGGGCGGACCGGACAAGGAGAAGAGCACCTCCGAGCAATTGCTCTTCCACGCCAAGCTGCCGGCCCGCGGGGCCGACACCAAGGCCGCCAAGATCGTCCACAAGCTGCACCTCATCCTGAAGTACGAATGGTAAGGGGAGACAACCATGCGAGCCAAGATAATCATCGGGCTTTCGCTGCTTGGGGCCGTTGCTCTGGCGGGGCTTCCCGGCAGGGCCGAGAACGTGGACCTCTCCACGGTCCCCAGCCGCGACACCGTGCAACTGACCATCTACAACTCCGAAGACCTCACCCTCGTGCGCGAGACCCGCAAGGTCAGCTTCAAGCGAGGAATCAATCCGCTCCAGTTCAGTTGGGCCAACACGCTCATCGACCCGACTTCGGTCGAGCTCCGGTTTCTGACGCATCCTGACAAGCTGGAAGTGCTCGACACGACCTTCCCGCACCAGAAGCCGCAGATGCTCTACTGGAACGTCCAGAGCGAGCTGGACGGGGAGGCGACGATCGAGATCACGTTCTTCACCAGCGGAATCAGTTGGGCGGCGGACTACGTTTGCACCGCCAACCGGGCCGAGACCGAGATGGGCCTCGAGGGATTCGTGCGTGTGCAGAACAACTCGGGCGAGGATTATGAGAACGCCCAGGTGCGCCTGGTGGTCGGGCGGATCAACCTGGTCGAAAAGATCGCCCAGTTGGCGAAGGTGCACGTGGCCCAGGTTGCCGCCATGGAGAAGGGCAAGCGCGAGGAATTGCGCGACCGGGCACTGAAGCTGGCGATGGAAGCCCCGGCAGCGGCGGCTGCGCCCTCCGAGGGCAAGGCAGCCGAGCCCAAGCAGATCGTCAAGGAGGGCCTGAGCGAGTACTTCATCTACACGATCGAAGGGACCGAGACCGTGCCCAACGGCTGGTCCAAGCGGATGCGGAGCTTCGAGGGACAGACCGTGCCCTTTAAGATCCAGTACCGCTACCGCCCGGCCGAGTACGGCGACCGGCTCGTGCGCATGTACCTCTTGGCCAACGACAAGGAGTCGAAGCTCGGCACCACGCCGCTGCCGGACGGAATTGTCCGCGTCTTCCGCGACAACGGCCGCGACGGACTGAGCTTCCTGGTCGCCCAGCCGATCAAGTACGTGCCCATCGGCGACAAGATCGAGTTGAACCTGGGCGTGGACCCGGAGGTGGTCTTCGAGCTGGTGAAGCTGCGGCTGTGGCGCGACAACCTCTGGATGCTGGTCGACGGGACTGCCGTTTACCGCCGGGTGGATGCCCCGGGGATTCAGATCGAGGTCCAGAGCAGCGTGGCCGGTTGGGCCGACCACAGCGTCTTTGCCCAGCGGGTCCGCAACTATACGGCCAAGCCGATCGAGGTCGAAGTGCGGCGGGCCTTTCCGGGGCACGTCCTGTTCCGAAGCGGCCTGAAGGCGAAGAACCACGACTATCAGACCGTCCAATACACGGCCGCGCTGAAGCCTGGCGAAAAGGCCAAGTTGCTTTACGAGATCGTTCAGCAGCAGGGCCATAACGCCAAGCAGAACAACGCGACCCTGGAAGAGGCGGTCGTCGGTCCCTGAACGGACGCCGGCCCGCCATTCTCGGCGATGGGGCTTCCACCCACCCGGTGGCACCTCACGTGGCACAGCCGCCTTCGGCTGCGCAAATCGCCGGTCACAGCCGAGGGCGGCCGTGCCACGTTTCGGGATAAGCGTCCAGCCCGGCCTGTCGTACGGGGGGCCGCCTTAGGGGGGGTGGCTTGACAGCCGTGCGTCCGCCTGACAGAATTGCGGACAGGCGATCCCCCTGGAAGTGGCGGCTGCGGAACGGAGGGCCAGAATCCCGTCACGCGGTGCTCTTCGGCTATCTTCCTTTGGACGGGAGGGCGACCATGAAGCTGCTCAAGCCCCGGCGTGGGCCGGGCGCGACCGCGCGAGACTCGCGTGTTTCGAGGGGGCACTCCGATCGGCATCGCCTTCTTCGCAGCCCGACGGTGCGTCGCCACCGTGTCGAACCGCTGGAAGACCGCACTTTGCTGAGCATGGGCGGGCTGGAGCATCAACAGACGGTCTTCCTTCCGCCGAGGGTCGATCTGCAGGAATCGGGCGGATATCTTACCGGGCCGTCGAGCGGCCAGCCGCTGGACATCGCGATGGCCTACCTGACGTCGCGCGCCGGCTCGTTGGGCCTATTGCCCGCCGACCTGTCGCACTCGATTGTCACCGACCAGTACTCCAGCCCCGACACGGGAACGACGCACGTCTATCTGCGCCAGCAACTCAACGGGCTGGAGGTCGTCAATGCGGACGTGAACGTCAACGTCGCGGCCGACGGCCGGATCCTGAGCGTGGGCGGCGGGTTTGTGCCGAGGCTGTCGCTGCTGGAGGGCGCGTTTGTGGCGGCGCCCGTCCCGGCGCTCGCGGCGCCGGACGCGCTCGAGCGCGCGGCCAAGGAGCTGGGATTGGCGCCCGGGCTCACAACCGTCTCGGTGCCCGCGGCCGCCGGCGATCTTTCCCGGAGCACGGTGCTCGCGGACGGCAATCTCTCGCTGGACCCCATTCCCGCCAAACTGCACTACGTGGCAACAAGCCACGGCGCTCAACTGGCCTGGGAATACGTGCTGCGCACGCCGGACGGGAATCACTGGTACGACGTCAGTGCGGACGCTTCCACGGGGAAGACGCTGCTCGCGAGCGACTGGGTGGACGAAGCCTCCTACAGGGTGTACGCCCTGCCCACGGAGAACCCGGACGACGGGGCGCGCACGTTGGTCGCCGATCCGCAGGACGCGACCGCTTCACCCTACGGATGGCACGATACCAACGGATCGCCCGGGGCCGAGTACACCGACACCCGAGGAAACAACGTCTTTGCGCAGGACGATTGGGACGCCAACAACTCGGGCGGCACGCGGCCCAGCGGCGGGGCGGGATTGACGTTCGATTTCCCCATCGACTTCTCGCAGGATCCGCACGTTTACCTCAGCGCGGCAACCACCAACCTGTTTTACTGGAACAACATCCTGCACGACGTCCACTACCAATACGGCTTTACCGAGGCGGCGGGCAACTTCCAGCAGAACAACTACGGCCGCGGGGGAGTGGGAAACGACCCGGTCCAGGCGGATTGCCAGGACGGATCGGGGACCAACAACGCCAACTTCGCCACGCCGCCGGACGGCTCGGCGCCGCGGATGCAGATGTTCGAGTTCACTTACACGACGCCGCACCGCGACGGCGATCTCGACAACGTGATCGTCGTTCACGAGTACGGACACGGCGTTTCCAACCGGCTCGTGGGCGGGCCCTCCAACGTCAACGCGCTGAATGCCCTCCAGAGCGGAGGGATGGGCGAAGGCTGGAGCGACTGGTGGGGCTTGATGTTCACGCAGAAGCCGAGCGACACCAAGATGGGCAGCTATCCCGTCGGGACCTACGTGCTCGGCCAGTCGCCCACGGGCAGTGGAATCCGCCGGTATCCGTACAGCTTCAACATGGCCGTGGATCCGCTCACCTACGGCGACTACAACACGAGCAACGAGGTCCACGATTCGGGCGAGATCTGGTGTTCGGCGCTTTGGGACCTCAACTGGTTGCTGATCGACGCCTACGGCTACAGCGCCGACATTGCCCACGGGTACGACGCCGCCATCCCGGGGCGGAACGCGGGCAACAACCTCGCGATGCAACTGGTGATGGACTCGCTGAAGATCATGCCGGTCTATCCGACGTTCCTCGACGGCCGCGACGCAATGCTGGCCGCCGATCAAGCCCTGACGGGCGGGGCGAACCGGACGGCCATTTGGACCGCGTTTGCCCGGCGCGGCATGGGATTCAGCGCGTACGACGGCGGCAACGCCAACGCGACCACGGTGACGGAGGCGTTCGACCTGCCCAATCCGGATCCCATGGTCCTGTCGGCTTCGCCGAGCGGGTCGGCTGCCCTGCCGATCACCTCCGTGACGTTCAACTTCAACGAGGCGATCGACCCGGCGAGTTTTGCCGTGGCCGACGACGTGGCGAGCTTCACCGGCCCCGGCGGAGTCAACCTCAAGCCCGAGATCTCCGGGTTCACTTGGACCAGTTCCAACAAGACGCTCCAGATCGCGTTCACCGCGCAAACGACGCCGGGGACCTATTCGATGACCGTCGGCCCGCAGATCCTGGCGGCCGACAACGGCCATCCCATGAACCAGGACTTCGACGCCACCCTGGGCGAGACGCCCGACGACCAATACACGGCCACGTTCCAGGGCGCGGTGGCCATCTACTCGGCCAACATGAACAGCAATCCGGGCTGGACGTTCGACGCCGGCACGCCGGGGTACCAATGGCAGTATGGCACTCCCACGGGGAGCGGCGGCGACCCGAGCTCGGGCCACACGGGCACAAACGTGGTGGGTTACAACCTCAGCGGGGCTTATCCCAACAGCATGTCCTCGGTCCAGTTTGCGACCACTCCGGCCTTCAGCACGGCCGATACCGCGAGCTTGAAGCTGACCTTCTGGCGGTGGTTGGGCGTGGAATCCTCGACGTGGGACCACGCCATCGTCCAGGTGTGGGACGGCACGGCCTGGACCACGCTTTGGAACCACACCGGCGGCACCGTCATCGACACCAGTTGGACTTACTACGAGTACTCGCTGCCCGCCTCGGTCAACAACAAGGCCGCGGTCAAGATCCGCTGGGGCATGGGCCCGACCGACAGCTCGGACACCTTCAGCGGCTGGAATATCGACGACGTGACGGTCCTCGGCGTGCCGACCGGCCCGGACACCACCGGCCCCGCGGTGACCGCCTACACCCCGACGGGGAGCGTGTCCGGCGCCCAGAACACCGTGCAGTTCCAGTTCAACGAGATGATGGACACGGCCAGCTTCGCCGTGGCCGATGACGTGGCGAGCTTCACCGGGCCTGGCGGCGTAGACCTCAAGCCGCAGATCACCGGATTCACCTGGCCCGACGCCCAGACGCTCAGTGTTCAATTCAGCTCCCAGGCCGCGCTGGGGGCTTACGCGATGGCGATCGGCCCGGACATCACCGACGACGGGCCGAGCTTCAACCCGATGAACCAGAACGGCAACGCCGTCAACGGCGAAGTGCCCGGCGACCGCTGCACCGCGTCGTTCACGATTGTCCCCGGCCCCTCGGTCATCTACTCGGCCAACATGAACAGCAGTCCGGGCTGGACCTTCGACGCCGGCACCGCGCCGTACCAGTGGCAGTACGGCACTCCCGCGGGCATCGGCGGCGACCCCAGCTCGGGCCACACGGGCACCAGCGTGGTCGGCTACAACCTCAGCGGGACCTACCCCGACAACATGCCCTCCACGCAGTATGCGACCACTCCGGCTTTCAGCGCCGCCGGTTTCACGAACTTGAAATTGGGCTTCTGGCGCTGGCTGGGGGTGGAGTCGTCGGCGTACGACCACGCCAACGTCCAGGCGTGGGACGGAACGGCCTGGACCACGGTGTGGAACCACACCGGCGGCACCGTCATCGACAGCAGTTGGACTTACTACGAGTACTCGCTGCCCGCCTCGCTCAACGACAAGGCCGTGGTCAAGATCCGCTGGGG
>CAYGZI010000338.1:0-6796 GCA_964354245.1 uncultured Planctomycetaceae bacterium | reverse complement strand
ATCTCAAGGCGGCACTGCTTCTGCGAAGCAGTGGCACACGACGCGCGTGCCCTCACCCCCTGCCCCTCTCCCGCGACCATCTTCGATGGTGCCCGGAGAGGGGAGTTGGTGTTGGACAGCCGTTTAGTCCCCGGCACCCGGCCCCTCGGCCACTGCGTCGCCGGATGATGAAGCCGTCGCGGGGGCTGAAGCGGATGGAGTAGCGGGCGCCACCACGGCCACAGGAGCGGGCAGAACAATGGGCGCGTCGCGCTGGGCCACGGACCGGTCGGACTTGGCCGCGCGGGGCCGGACCACCGCGATCTCGTCGATCCCGTCGCCGTTCCAGTCGCCGGCTACCGGGACGTCGCCCGGCTGGCCGAGGCAGAAGACCTTGTCGCGGGCGTCGAGCACCCCGTCGCCGTTGGTGTCGAGATGCCAGGTGCCTTTGCGGTAGACGCCCAGCTTGGTGCGGCCGTCGCCGCTCCAATCGCCGACCACGGGCACGTCGCCCGGCTGGCCCAGCTCGACCCGGGTGTCCCCGTCGCTCCAGCGGCCGTCGCCGTCGGCGTCGAGGAACCAGAGGCCGCCGCGGAAGACGCCGATAGTGGTCACGCCGTCGCCGTTCCAGTCGCCGGCCAGGGGCACGTCGTCCCTGGAGCCGTACTGGAAGACGTGGTCGATCAGGTCCTTGCGGAACTTGCCCAGCGAGGTCCGCTTGAGCGTGCGCCAGCCAACCGTGGCCTGATCGGGATCGGGCGGGATGTTCTTGTAGCGGCGCAAGGCCATCGCCTCGTTGCGGTTGGCGGCATCGGGCAGGCCCGGCTCGACCTCGATGGCCCGGGCGTCGCCCTCCCAGGCCGGGCCGAAGATGCCGATGTCGGTCTTGCCGTCGCCGTCCCAATCGCCGGCCACGGGCCGGTCGTTGGCAGTCCCCAGCCGGGCCCAGAGGTCTTCATCGCCCCAAGCACCGTTGCCGTCCAGGTCGAGGAACCAGAGCCCGTCGAAGAAGATGCCGATCTTGCTCGACCCGTCGCCGTTCCAATCGCCGACGACGGGAGTGCCGCCCACCAGCCCAAACACGTAGGACCTCACCGGCGTGCCGTTCGAGTCGGCAAGGATCCACTCCAGCTCGTTCAGATCGGGGCCGCTCCAGGAGACGGCGTTGAAGAACACGCTTCGGGCTTCGGCCACGCTGGTTGTCCCTTCCCGGTCCTCGCGAGGCTGGCCCCCATCGATCACGCTCAGGTGCCAGGCGTACTCCAGAGTCACCCCACCGCCCGCGCTCATGGGCGAGAGGATCTCGGACACCGGGCCCGGCTGATGCCACACTACCTGCTGGGCCGGCTCGGCGAAGTAGATCGGCGGAGGAGGAGGCGGGGGCGGTGGCGGCGGCGGGGGTGGTGGAGGCGGGGGCGGCGGAGGCGGCAGCGCCTCCATCTTGATCTCGCTGAAGTTGTACCCCGTGGCGTTATCGCCTCCCTGCACGCGAATCCGCAGGATCGCGTCGTTGCCCGGATCGAACGCCAGGTCCTCCAGGATCGTCACGTCGATCTTGCTGTTGGCATTGACCGCAATGCCCCCCTTGGAGCCGGCCGTGTCGATCCCGTCGATGTAGCCTGCCGGGTGGCTCTCGATCACGGTGTACGTCCCCGGGGGCAGGCCGGTGAACTGGTAATAGCCCTCCGCGTCGGTGAAGGTGACGACCGGCTGGCCGCCGGCGTCGAGGATCGGCTCGCCCCGGGCGTTGGCCAGCGTCAGTTTCACGCCGGCGATCCTCGCGTCCTCGGGGCGGAACTTCCCGTCGCGGAGCGCGAGCGGATCGGGAGGCGTCGTGCCGAATGCGTACGTGATCGTCGGCCCGTCCTGGAAGACGTATCCCGAGATCGACGCCGTCAAAAGCTCTGCAAAATCGTATCCGCGGGCGTCCTCGCCCGGGTGCAGTTTGGCTCCGGTGATGCGGTCGTTGGCCGACACCACGCCCCCGGCCGTGCCGACCACGTCCTTTCCGTCGAGATACCCGTCGGGCTGGACCTCCTCGACGCCGTAGGTGGCGGGCTTGAGGTTGCTGAACAAGTACGTCCCGTCGCCGGCGGTCGTGGTGGTGGCGATCCATGCGCCGGAGGCGTCGAGCAGGTAGACAGTCACGCCCGAGAGCGGCGCGTCTCCCGGCTCGTAAATCCCGTTGTCGTTGGGATCGTAGAAGACGGTGCCGCCGAGGCTCGCGGGCAGCAGTTCGCCGAAGTTGTAGTCCTTGCCGCTAGTGCCCGGCGTGAGGTTGGCGCCGGTGATCGAGTCGCCGGGGTTCTGGGCCGCGCCGTCGGCAGTGCCCGCCGCGTCGATGCCGTCGAGATAACCCGCCGGCTGGGCTTCGGCCACACCGTAGACGCCGGGCCGCAGGCCGTCGAAACGATAAAAGCCTTGGGCGTCGGTGGTCGCCGTGGTGGCCGTCGAGTTGCCGGCGCTATCCAAGAGGGTGATCTGCACTCCGCCGATCCCCGGCTCGCCCGGGTCCATGACGCCGCTGTTGTTGCCGTCGGCGTAAACGTAGCCCGAAATGCCGGCCGGCTCCACTTCGCAGAAGTCGTAGTGCAGCCCGATCGTGCCGGAGACGACGGTGATCCCCACGATCGTATCGGGCGCCTTGAGCGTCCCGCCGGCCGAGCCGACGTGATCGCCGCCATCCAGGTATCCCGCAGGCTGTAGCTCGCTCGCGCCGTAGACGCCAGGCTTCAACCCCGAGAAGACATACTCGCCGTTGGCGTCCGTCTGCGTGGCGGCGATCACCTGGCCCGAGGCGTCCAGGAGTTGAAGCGTGACGCCGGGGAGGAGCTTGTCGCCGGCATCGTATTGGCAGTTGCCGTCGTAGTCGGCGATCACCCGGCCGCCGATGCTCCCCGGCCGGTACTCGGCGAAATCGTTCTGCACGCTCTCGTCGCCGCCCAAGAGCGCGATGTCGCTGAGCACGTCGGCGTTGGTCACGACGCCCCGCGTCTGGCCGCCCACCGTGCCGGCCTTGGCGCCGACGCTCGCGTAGCCGTCGGGCTGCGTTTCCGCGATGCGGTAGGTACCGGGCAGCAGCCCGTCGAACAAGTACGAACCGTCGGATGCGGTGGTCGCGCTCCGGCCCGTGGGTGCGTACAGGCTGCCCTCCAGGCGGAGCAGGGCCAGGCTGACTCCGGCGATGCCCGGGTCGCCCGGTTGCCGGACGTTGTCGCCGCTAGAGTCTTCAAAGACGGTGCCGGAGAGGCGGATGGGCAGCGGCTCCTGCTCCAAGGAGAGGATCGCCCCGGCGGTCAGGTCGGCGTGGGGAACTTCGGAGGGGGGCATGTAGTCGTCGGGCGGGAGCGACAGCCCGGAGCCAGCGAGCTTGGAGTCGAAGAAGTCTACGAACATGTCCTTGCCGCTGGCATCGTAGAAGTGCGGCGCGGTGAATGTGGCGCCAAGCAGCGAGCCCTCAAACTCGTTGCCCTCGGCCAATGAGTTCGGCCCGAGGAAGCCCATCTCGTCCACGTCGATGGTGAAGATCAGCTTTTCGCCCGGGTCGAAACCGGAAAAGTGAAACACCAACATGGTGCCGCCGTCGGCGACCGAAGGCTCGATGGAGTCGATGCCTTGGCTCGCGGTGATCACCAGCGGGTGCCAGTCGTAGGCGCCCAGGCCGCCGGGGGCCGTGTCGAACAGGCAGTCGCCGATCGTCAGTCCGTTGGCCTGCTTGTCGGTGTCGATGGCCAGCTCCGACAACTGCGTGCCGGGGGCGCCGCCCTCGAACGTGATCTCGATCCGGTTGCCGGCCGCGTCGTTGCCGGAGTCGTCCGGAAACTGGTAGTAGACGGCCCCAACCTGGATCGGCGGCGCGATGCTCAGGAGCCGGCGGGACTCCACCTCCTCGATGCGGCAAACGCGAGGACGGCCTGCCGGTTTCGACGCATGACCCGAGAGCGACCGTTTGCCCCCGACAAGACGAGACGACTTGCGAAACCTGCCGAAGATGCCCACAACGAACCTCCCTGTTCGGATGAAGCTGATAGCTGATAGCTGATTGCTTCTTCACCGCGACACGATCGGCGGTCCCTGGACCTTCAGTTGCCACACGCGCACGGTGGTGTCGAAGCTCCCGGAAATGAGCGACTGCTCGGCAGCGTCCCAAACCAGGGCCGTGACCGAGCCCGTGTGGCCCACCAATCGGTACAACTCCTTGCCGCTGGCCAGGTCCCAGCAGCGGATCAGGTTGTCGCTCCCTCCGGCGGCCAGGTGCCCTGGCCCGAAGTAGGCCAGGCTCAATATCTTGCCGGGCCGCGCCGGAAGGGCCGCGACGGGTTTGCCCGTGCTCAGGTCCCATAGACGCACGCTCCGCTCGTCGCCGGCCGAGGCCAACTGGCGGCCGTCCGGCGAGTACGCCAGGGCATTGACCCTCAATCGTCCGGCGGCCAGGTCCCAAACGGCCGTTCCCCGCCCCAAATCCCAGATGCGAATGACTCCGCCCTGCCCGGCAGCGGCTAGATATTTGCCGTCGGGCGAAAACCCGAGCGCCCGGACCTCGCCGGCAGGCGTCTCCAGGACGTGTACGAGCGAGCCGCTCCGCCCCTCGTAGACCCGCACGGCACGCTCGCGGCCCCCGGCGGCCAACAGCCGGCTGTCGGGACTGAACACCAAGGCGCAGAGCCCCTCCACGCGCTCGGCCGTCGTGAAGTACGGCTGCCCCGTTTGGCTGAGCCATAGCCGGATATGCCGGTCGTCGCCCGCCGTGGCCACGACCTGACCGTCCGGACTGAGCGTCACGCTCCGCACCCAATCGGTATGCCCGACCAGCTTGCGGAGCAATTGCCCATTGCGGGTGTTCCAAAGCCGGGCGAGGTGATCGTCGCCGGCCGTGGCCAAGAGCCCGCCGCCGGGCGCCAATGCGACGCTGGAGATGACGGGCGCCTTCTCCTGCGGATTCTGGGCGGCCAACTCGATCACCTGGCTGGGCGAGACCTCGACGATCGTCTCGGCCCGCGCCGCGCCCACGCCCGCCGCGGCAGCCGCCAGGCCAAACCAAACCATCCGCGCCAGCCATGACTGGGTCATAGGGTTCACCCGATTCCTGCCGGTGGTGTCTCTTGCGGCGACGGACTCCCATCGCCCACTCTCTTTCATCGGAAGAATCGGTTTGGGGCCCGAACGCGAACTTGTCGGCCCCTACGGAAGAGTCAAACTTTGCGGGCTGGGCAAGAAATGCCGGCAAACGGGCACTGTCTCTGTTTGACGGCGCGCCGCGGAATGATGTCGCCGTTGCGATTCCAATTCGACTCAGAACGACGACAGTCCAGACCATCTCAACTGTCAATCGCAGCCGGATGCGAAATCGCAAGTCCTTGGCAGAAAATGCTTTGCAGCTTCATCGCCAGTGTCGCAACAGCGATCGGCACGGGAGATGCCCATTGGTTGGACTCAGAAGCACACAGCCAAAGGATTGAGCCCGAAAGGAATGACCCATGTTCGCCTCCGGAATCCTGATCTTCGTCGGCACCTTAGTGGCGGTTTACTCGGTCTCGGAGTTCATCCGGCCCCTGCGGCGCAACAGCCCGTTCGCAGGATGATCCGGCGGCGGAACCTCGGGTCCTTCGTACGACCCAAAATCGGAGGACTGATTCATGATCGACGCATCGGTGCCCCTATTGATTGGACTGGTTCCCCTGTTGCTCTTGGCGATTGCCGTGGCGGTCCGCCCGGCGCCCCGGAGACCCGTAGGACGACTTTCCAAGTCGTCCTTGTAGAGGAGTAGGGCCGGCTCTGCCGGCCGAAACCATGCGGCAGCAGAGGTGGGGCCGGCCGGCAAAGCCGGCCCTACGGCTGCGCTCTTTCTCGCGGCTCAAGTCTTGGAATCTCCTCCGAAGGTAAGAGCAGCCTTATGCTCCTGCTCTGCCCAGGAACGCGCTCGATGAGCCCGCGCTCGTCCAGCGCCAGGACCATGCTCTTCGCGCTGGGCCGACGGACCGTTGCCAGTTGGCTGCGGGCCGCCGGAGTGACCGACCACTGGAAAGCCTATTACTACATCTGGGTCACGCTGGCCCTGATCCTCCGGCACACCCTCTGGGGGCCACCCGACAGTTCAGGCGTGTCGTCCCACTACGGCTTGAGCCGCGCGACGATCGGCTCCAGCTCGGCCGGCTGGTCGAAGAGCCGCCAGCACTCCTGCGGCACGCCCTCGAAGGCCTTGGCAAAACGATCGCTTTTGAGCGATTCGCCCGTGACGTTGCGGATGAAGATCGCTGCGACCTGCTTCGGATGGCTGCGGGCGATGCCGCCGTAGACCTCGGGGTCCTGCTCGCCGGAGTCGCCCACCAGCACGAAGCGGCGGCCGGGCAGCGAGGCGAGTATCTCCTCGATCGCCCGCGTCTTGTACTCCTGCTGCGACCCGAAAAGGTTCAACAGACTGGAGTCCGTCAAGCGGAAGTACTTCATGTGGAAGGTCCCGCGCGGAAAGCCTTCGCTGCGGGAGAAGTCGCGCAGGGGCTCGTAGAGTTGCCACGGGCTGCCGGTGACGTAGTGGAACGTGGCGTTGGCGGCGGCCAACCGGCGGTAAAGCCCGGCCATTCCCGGCACCGGATGGAAGGGGCGCACGAAGGTGTTGGCGAGCATGGCGCTGCGGTCGCGGACCTCGGTGATCTTGATGGTGTCGTCGACGTCGGAGATGACCGAGAGGCCGGTCGGGGCGGCCAGCAGCACGCCGCCAAGGAAACTCCGGCCGTCTTGGGGCGGCGTCGCGGCCCGGAACGATAGCCAGCCGTCCTCGATCTGAGCCTGCGTGAAGCCCAGCTCGCCAGACACGCGC